>DASSMN010000005.1:0-20727 GCA_035688885.1 Gemmatimonadales bacterium | reverse complement strand
GGCGCCGTGGGCAGCGTGTGCCTGCTCTCGCCGCACGCCTTCGCCTCGCTGGGTCTCCTGCTGGCCGCGCGCCCGCGCACGGTGGAAGGCGTGTCCGGGATCATGAACCTGGTCATGCTCCCGATGTGGATCTTTTCGGGCGTCTTCTTCTCCTCGTCGCGGTTTCCCGATGCCGTGCAGCCCCTCATCAAGGCGCTGCCGCTCACCGCGGTCAACGACGCCCTCCGCGCCACCATGCTGCGTGGGGCCGGGCTCGACCAGGTCCTGCCTGAGCTGGCAGTCATCATGGCGTGGCTGGTGCTGAGCTTTGCTCTAGCGGTCAGGCTGTTCCGCTGGCGGTAGCGGTCTGCTTCGGGTAACGTGGAAGCACGGCATGGCCGACGCCATTCCCGGCCCACCGGTCTTCGCCACACGCGCTGACATCGCGTTCGAGTGGGCGTCCCCGCGACCCGCCCACTCCACCAGCTCATGCTTTCGGCCCTAGCCTTCGTGCTTTACAGCCTGCTGCTTCAGGACTCGGTGTCTTTCCGCGTGCATGCCGCGACGTCGGTGCACGCCGGGGAGCCGGTGCCGATCGAACTGGTGCTCACCAACCGAACCGAACGCCGGCTCGCGGTGTCTCTGCAGGGGCGGCCGCTCGCGTTCGACATCATCGTTCGCCGTGAAAATGGAAGCGTGGTCTGGCGCCGCCTCGAGGGCCAGGTCGTGTCCGCCATCCTGGCGCTGCGCGAGCTGGCACCGGCAGACTCGCTCACCTTCGAGGCCGTATGGGACGGGCGGATGGCCGATGGGCGCCCCGCACCGCCGGGCCGATACCAGATAGTCGGCCGCCTGCCCACCGATACACCGGAAGGCCTCACAACGCTCCCGGTGCCACTCCAGATTCTCGCTGTCCACTCGGAGTGACATGACCGCCCGCCTCGACCCTCTCGTTCGTGTCGGCGACCCCGACCTGGGGGCCGAGCGCCTGCCGCGGCGCCTCGGTGCGTGGTCCACCGCCGCCGTAACCGTCGGCATCATGATCGGGAGTGGCGTGTTTCGAGTGCCCGCGGCGGTCGCGGCCGAGGCCGGCACGCCCGGCACGATGCTGCTGGTCTGGGTGGTCGGAGCTGCGGTGGCCCTGTGCGGGGCGCTGGCCCTGGCCGAGGTGGCCGCGCTGTTCCCGCGCGCCGGCGGCATCTACGTGTACCTGCGGGAGGCGTACGGCCCCCTCACGGCCTTTCTGTTCGGCTGGGTCTACCTGATCATCATCCCGACCGGCGCCGGGGCTATCGCCCTGGTGTTCGCGGAGTACCTGAGCCGCCTGATACCGCTCTCGCCGACGCAGGTGCGTCTGGTGGCCGCGGGACTCATCGTGCTGCTCGGTGCGGCCCAATACCGTTCGGTGCGGTTCGGGGCGGCCATCCAGAATGCGTCCACGGCGGCAAAGGTGCTGGCCATCGTCGCGCTCGTCGTGGCGGCATTCGTCCTCGGACCCGGCGAGGGCATCTGGGCAGCCGGCGGGCCGCTGCACCCAGCCACCTGGGGCGGCTTCGGCCTGGGGCTGGTCACGGTGCTCTGGGCCTATAACGGCTGGCAGGACGTCACCTGCCTGTCAGGCGAGGTGCGCGATCCCCGGCGCGCGCTGCCGCTCGCCCTCGTGGGCGGGACCCTGACGGTCGCGCTGATCTATCTGCTGCTCAACGCCGCTTACCTGCACGTCCTCCCGCTGGCCGCTATCGCCGCTTCCCCGCTGGTCGCGGCGGACGTGGCGGTGCGCCTGGTCGGTCCGAGCGGCTCGGCGCTGGTGGCGGCGCTGGTGTGCGTCTCGACGTTCGGGGCTCTCAACGCCGTGATGATGGCGATCCCGCGCGTGTTCTGGGCCATGGCCGACGACGGGCTGTTTTTCCGCTTCGTGGCCGCCGTGCACCCCCGCTATCGCACTCCGCACATGGCGATCACCTCGATGGCGGTGCTGGGTGTGGTCTATCTGGCGCTCCAGAGCTTCGAGCAGCTCATCGAGGCCTTCATCCTGGCCAGCCTGCCGTTCTGGGCGCTGAGCGTTGCCAGCGTGTTCGTGTTCCGCCGGCGGCGTCCGGATGCCCCTCGGCTGTACCGGACGCCGGGCTACCCGGCCGTCCCGCTGTTGTTCGTGATCGCGATGGCACTGCTGCTGGCGAATTCGTTGTACGCGCATCCCGAGGCCACCTTTACGACTCTCGGTGCAGTGCTGGCCGGCGTGCCGCTGTACTACTGGTGGCGCCTGCGTGGCCACCCGTCCACCGAATTGCCTGATGAGGCCTGATCTCGCCGAGCTGATTCAGCGCGCCGACCGGACCGACGCCCTCGCGGCAGGCGAGCTGTTCGCACTGCTGTACGAGGAGCTGCGGCAGCTGGCCGAACGTCACCTGAAACAGGTCGACGGGCTGACCCTTACCACCACCCGGCTGGTCCACGAGACCTACCTCAACATGGCGAAGCGCTCGGGTGCCGTGTTCCCCGACCGTGCCCGGTTCTTTGCCTACGCCTCCCGCGCCATGCGCGGCCTCGTCATCGACTACGCCCGGCGGCGCGGTGCGCGCAAGCACGACCGCGGCGTGGAGATTACGCTGACCGACGACGCCCAGAGCGCGGTGCGTGAGCTCGAAGGCGGCGAGAACCTGGAGGGGCTGGGCGAGGCGCTCGACCGGCTCGACGCCCTGTCTCCTGCCCTGGCCGAGCTGGTGGACCTGCACTTCTTCGGGGGCTTCTCGTTCGGCGAAATCGGTGAGCTGCGGGGTGTGTCCGAGCGGACGGTCTACCGCGACTGGCGGAAGGCACGCCTCCTGCTCCATGGCTGGCTCTGCCCCGACCCGGCGAGCCGCCCTCCCGATCCCGGATCTACCTGATCAACGGGGCACCAGTGCCGCCAGCGCCTCCGCCTCGCGGGTGCGTGGGTGTGCGGGGCCGGCGCCGAACCTGAGCGCGCCCCGGGCGCGCTCGAGCGCTCGAAGGCCACCGGCGGTGTCGCCCCGGGCAAGCAGCGCGCGTGCCTCGAGCAATTTCGCTTCACCCACGGCCGAGCTGCGCGAGTCCGACACGGAGTCGAGGCGGGCGATGCCGGCGGCCTGGCGCGCCAGACTCAAGGCCTCGGCGGATTGCCCCAGCTCGAGGTCAATCCGTGCGAGGAGCAACAGCACCGGACGAAGCGCCTCCTGGTTCCGGCCCGCCTCGAAACCGTTCGCCCGAAGTGCCTGCAGCAGCGACGCCTTGGCCGCCGGGAGGTCGTTCGCCCTGAGGGCGATCCAGCCCCTCAGGACGCGCTCGTCGGGAATCTCCCCGTCGGTTTCCCGCATGCGCGGGTCGGCGGCCGCCAATTGGGTCAGCCGCCGCTCGGCCGCGCGCGCTTCGTCGAGCCGGCCCAGGCGGGCCTGGGCACGGCCCAGGCCGAAGAGGCCGCGCCCTTCCCAGTACCTGCTCGAATCGGCAATGGCTTGGCGCACCATGAGGGTGAAGTACTTGGCCGCGGAGTCGTCGTGGGCCTGGATCAAGGCGGTCTCGCCATAGTGCACGAGCACCTGCCACGGCAGGTGCCCGGAGGGGTCGCTCTTGGTGTAGCGGATCAGGGCGTGGTAGAACAGCGACTCCGCCTCGACGATTTCCCCCAGATGCAGCAGGTCCATCGCCAGGTTGTGTTCCATGATGGCGTGATCGAGCGTGGCGCGGCGTCCGGCGCTGTCCAGCGCCGCCATGGCCCGGCGCTGGATCTCGGCCCCCTGGCGGGCGCGCCCCGCCCCGTCGAGCGCCCCGGCCAGCGTGCCCAAGTAGTCCAGGTACAGCACACTGTGCGTCATGCCGAGACTGTCCATGATCGCCACGGCGCGCTGGGCATGCGCCGATGCCTCCTCGTGTCGCCCGGTTTCGTCCGCGAGCTGGGCGTGAAGATTGTGGCACGTCGCGGCGGCGGCCGGATCGCCAACGCGCTCGGCAAGCGAGTCGGCGCGCGGCATGTTAGCCCAGGCCTCTTGATAGCGCCCCTGCTGCCGCAGGAGATCGACCTCATCGCAGCGGGCCGTCACGAGGTCAGCACTGTCGGCGGAGGCGAGTGCCAGCGATTCGGCCAGCGCCACCAGCGTGCGCCGGCTTTCAACCTCTCCGAACTCCTTGTAGCCTCCCGCGAGCCCAAGAAGCAGGTCGGCGTGGATCCGGGGGTCTCCGGTCCACTGGCCGACCAGCATCGCCCGCGCGGTATCGAGAATCTCCCGCAGGGCCATGGGTCGATCGCCCACATTGGAAAGCAGGAAGTTCTGGAAATCCACCTGGGCATCGGCCCGGAGGCGTTCCCGCACGGCCGCATCTCGCTGGCGTCGGGCCTCCTGCATGAGGTGGAGCGACACCGCCGTTGCACTCAGCATACCGAGCAGCACGAGCGTGCCTACCGCGACGCCGGCCCGGTTCCGACTCAGGAACGTGCGCAGCCGGTAGCCGAAGGACTGGCGTCGCGCGCTCACCGGCTCGCGTCGAAGGTACCGCTCGATGTCCTCCCCGAAGGCAGCGACGGTCTGGTACCGCTCGCTCGGCTCCTTCCGGAGCGCCTTGGCGATGACCGTGTCCAGGTCACCCAAGCCGAGCAGTGGGGGCTCGTCCTCCAACAGCGCGCGGACCGCGTCTGCCGGACCGCCGCCCTCGGTCGGGTGCCGGCCCGAGACCAGCAGGTAGATCAGGACGCCCAAGCCATAGACGTCGGTGGCGGTCGTAAGCGGCTCGTCCTTCACCTGCTCGGGCGCCGCGTAGCGGGGAGTGAGCAGCTGGCCGCCGGCCTGCGTGAGTTCGGTGCGTTCCAGGTCCGTATCGATCAGCTTGGCGATCCCGAAATCCAGCAGCTTCACGGTGCCATCGGCGGTGACCAGGATGTTCGAAGGCTTGAGATCGCGGTGTACCACGAGATGCGCATGAGCGTGCTCGACCGCAGCCACTACTTGCAGGAACAGGCGAAGCCGTGCATCCAGGGAAAGCGCGCGCGTGACCACGAAGTGGTCGATGGGCTCCCCCTCTACATGCTCGATCACGAGATAGGGCTGGCCAGCCGCGCTCACACCCGCGTCCAGCAGCCGCGCGATGCCAGGGTGGGACAAGCGAGCGAGCACTGATCCCTCCCGGCGGAATCGCTCTTGGCCGGGAGCCGTCACCAGGGCCAGATTGAGGATCTTCACCGCCGCCGTGCCCTCAAATCGTCCGTCGGCCCGGCGGGCCAGCCAGACACTGCCCATCCCGCCGTGTCCCAGCGGCCGCTCCAGCCGGTAGGCCCCGAGCTCGAGCCCCGCCAATCCGGAGTGAAGCGATCCGGTCAGGAAGCGACCTTGTTCGGCTGCCTGCTCCTGGGCGAGCAGGAGCGCGAGATCGGCGGCGAGTTCAGGCGAGCGCGCAGCCAGATCGTTCAGCCATCGGGCGCGGGCTTCCGCCGTGAGGTCGAGGGCCTGGTCCAGAAGCGGTTCCAGGATGGCCCACCGGGAAGGATCGAGGGGGGGCATAGTCACCAAGTTGTGGCCGGCTGCTCTGTCGGAGCAAGCGGGCTGCTCCTGGTGTCAGTCCTCCAGGCGGGATTCCGATTTACATGGATGGAAGGACCGCATCATCCGACCGCTTCCAGTGCAAGGAGTGTCACTATGCGCATCGGCAACGGCCGCGCCGCCCTGCTGGTTCTGGCATTGGCGGCCGGATTGGCCGGCTGCAGCGACAGTGAAGCCGTCGCCCCTACCGCCTCGGGTCCAGCCCTGTCCGAGGCCTCGCTCACGACGCTGGCCGCCGAAGTTCGCGCGCTCACCGCCGGCCGGGGGATTGGACCTCTGGGGCGACCGGCTCCCGTTCGCCCCGCCCTGGTCGAGCTGGGCCGCGCGCTCGCGTTCGACAAGATCCTGAGCGGCAATAAGGACATTTCGTGCATGACCTGCCACCTCCCGGGCTTCGCGACCGGAGATGGACGGAGTCTGTCCATCGGCCAGGGTGCGACGGGACTCGGTCCGGCGCGGGTCGATCCCCATGGCGCTTTCATTCCGCGCAACGCGCCGCCGGCATTCAATCTGTTCGCCACCAAGGCGCTGTTCTGGGACGGCCGAGTCGAGGTCCTGCCCAACGGCAAGCTCAGGACGCCTGCCGGCGTGAAGCTCAACCCGCACATGGCCAGCGCCTTCGAGTTCGGGGCGGCATCCGCACTTCCCCTGTTCCCCGTGCTGTCCCGCGAGGAAATGCGCGCCCCCAACGGCAACGAACTGGCCGACATCAAGGACAAGGATCCGCAGCAGGTGTGGAAGGCGCTCATGAAGCGGCTGGGCGCCATCCCGGAATACCGGCGGATGTTCGAGGCGGCGTATCCGGGCACCCGGTTCTCCCAAATGAACTTCGGGCACGCGGCCAACGCGATCGCGGGGTTCCTGGTGGACCAGTTCGCGTTCAACAACTCGCCATGGGATCAGTTTCTGGAGGGGAATGACGCGGCCATGACCGAGACGCAGCTCCGTGGAGCCAAGGATTTCATGAGCGCGCGCTGCTCGATCTGTCACAACGGAAGCACACTTTCGGACGGCAAGTTCCACAATGTGGCGGTCGCGCAGATCGGGCCGGGCAAGGGGGACGGACCGAGCGGGACAGATGACTTCGGGCGGATGCGCGAAACCGGGCTCGCGACGGACCGCTACGCCTTCCGGACGCCGGCGCTCCGCAACGTCGAGCTGACCGGGCCGTACGGGCACGACGGGGCATTCACCGACCTTAGGGCCTTCGTGGATCACTACAGCGAGTCCGACGTCAAACTCAGGAGCTTCGGAATCTCGGCCCTGGAACCGCTGCTCCAGCCGACCCTCCAGCCCACAGCCGACGCGATCCTCGCCAGCCGGGACACGCTGCTCAACGGCGTCGTATTTCCGACCCAGACGATCGATGAGGTCACGGCCTTCATGCTGGCGCTCACCGACCCTGCCGCGCGCGACCTGTCCCATGCAGTGCCGGCCAGCGTGCCGAGTGGCCTGCCGATCGACCACTAGCGCCGGGACCGCGGCCACTCCGCGCGACCGCCAAGGCGCCGCTACGTAACCAGGACCGCACGCTCGAAGCGCCCGGGGCCAGGCCCCGGGCGCTCAGGTGTCAGCGTGCCCACGCTCAGCCGCGGGTCAGACGCCGGGCCGAGTCATGTGGAGGAGCCGCTGGAAAGCCGTGCCCCACCATGAGGGCTCGCCGTCGCCGGGGATGAGAACCGGTGGGGCGGGCTGCGATCCCGTCGTGAGTGCGAGCAATCGATCGTCTTCTTGCTCCGGATGGGCGTCGGAGCCGCCCGGGAAGAAGGTCCACGCGCGGTGGCGAAGCCGACGAAGACTGCTCTGCTCCCACTCCTCCTCGGCCCGCTGATACTCCGGGTGCACCGTGATGGGCAGCCACTGGTTGGAGGCCTGGTGGAAGATCCGCGCCTGCGGACCCAGCTCACCGCAGCGGATTGCGGCGCCGAGCGCGCGCGCGGACGAGTAGTGGCGGCGCTGTCCTGACTCTGGCTCCACGAGGAACATGGGATCCCGGTCGGTTGGAGTCGTGACGCTGGGCACTGATGCCGGCGCCCCTACCGGCGGCCGCGTCCAGATGAGAGCGTGTTCGTGGGGATACTGCAGAAATCCGCAGCTGTCAAGAAGGGTCGTCGGCGCCCATCGTGGAACTAATGTATTTGCAGTGGTTTACCAGGATCGCTGGGCCAGATCGGCGACTGCCGGACATCCGGCAGCCGCCGCGTCGTCGATGATCAGGAGGGGCGCGGGCGAGTCCGGCGTTCGGGGCCGTGGGCCACCGTGTCGGCGTCCGGGGCGGGCGCGGCGTGCACCTCGAGCTCGACCCCCTGCGACGTGGCGGCAGCCTCGAGCTCGCGCCACAAGTCGGCGCTTTCCGCCGTGGACGGCGGCCGCACCGTCATGCGGAGGCGGAACAGCGGTTCGCCGCTCTGCGGCGCCGACTCCGAGGCCGACTCGAGCTCGAGGATGTTGCCGCCGAACCGCCGCACAATGTCGGATAGTGCGTGGATGATCCCGGGGTGATCGATGGCGTGCGCATGCACCACCATCTCGGGCGCGGCGGGCTGCGCCGTCCGACGGGCCGCCACCCGTCTCGGCGCCAGCCGGATGCCCTGTCGCTCGCGCAGCTCGTCGAGGCCATCGAGGAGGCCCTGGAGGGGGGCCGGATCGCCCGACACCAGGATCATTACCCCGGCGTACCCGCCGAGCACCACGACCCGGCTGTCCTCGACGTTGCAGCCACGGTCGGCAATGAATCTGGTCAGCTCCGCCACCAGTCCGAGGCGGTCCGGCTCGGTGGCGGACAGCAGCAGAAACTCACGTTCGGACATGGCGTCCTCCGATCGATCCGCTACTTGTCCTTGACCTTGGCCCACGAGTCGCGCAGGGCCACGGTGCGGTTGTAGATCAGACGGGCCGGCCGCGAGTCCACCGGGTCGCTGATGAAGTAGCCGGTCCGCTCGAACTGATAGCGCGTGCCGGGCGGGTCGTTGGCCACGCTGGGCTCGATCTTGGCCCCGGTCACGGTCACCAGCGACCCGGGATTGAGCGCCGCAATGAAGTCCTTGCCCTCAGGTACCGCGTCCGGGTTCGGCGCGCTGAACAGCCGGTCGTAGAGTCTGAGCTCGCAGTCGAGCGCGTGGCCCGCGGACACCCAGTGAATGGTGCCCTGGACTCGGCGCCCGTCGGGCGCGTCGCCACCCCGGGTGGCCGGGTCGTAGGTGGCGTGCAGCTCGACGACCTCACCCGCCTGGTCCTTCACGACCCCGGTGCAGGTCACCAGGTAGCCATACCGAAGCCGAACCTCTCGACCGGGGGCCAGCCGGAAGAATTTCTTCGGCGGGTCCTCCATGAAGTCGTCCCGTTCGATCCACAGCTCTCGCGAGAACGGCACCAGGCGCGAGCCGGTCTTGGGGACATCATGGGGATAGAGCGGCGCGTCCAGCATCTCCACCTGGCCGGCCGGGTAGTTGGTCAGCACCAGCTTGACCGGACGGGCGACGGCCATCACCCGCGGCACCCGCATGTTGAGATCGTCCCGGATGGCGTGCTCGAAGGTGCCGAGCTCGATGCGGGCGTCCGAGCGGGCGACGCCGATCGTGTCCGCGAAGGCGCGGATGGCCTCGGGAGTTACGCCGCGCCGCCGGAGACCCGCGATCGTAGGCATACGGGGGTCGTCCCAGCCGCTCACGTAACCCTCGTTCACCAGCCGCAGCAGCTTCCGCTTGCTCAGCACCGTATAGTCCAGCTCGAGCCGGGCGAACTCGGTCTGCTCCGGCGGCCGCTCGAACCCCGCCTCGCGCACCAGCCAGTCGTACAGCTCGCGGTTGTCCTTGAATTCGAGGGTGCAGAACGAGTGCGTGATGCCCTCGAAGGCGTCGGATAGGCCGTGCGCGAAGTCGTACAGCGGGTAGACGCACCACGCCGTGCCGCGCCGATAGTGCGACGCGTGCCGGATCCGGAGCAGCAGCGGATCGCGCATCAGCATGTTGGGGTGCGCCATGTCGATCCTGGCCCGGAGCACGTGCGATCCGTCGGGAAACTCGCCCGCCCGCATGCGCCGGAGGAGATCGAGATTTTCCTCCACCGTCCGGTCGCGGAACGGGCTCGCCATGCCGGGAACGGTCACCGTGCCGCGCCCCTCGCGGATGGCGTCCTCGCTTTGCGAATCGACGTAGGCCTTGCCGCCGCGTACGAGCGCTTCGGCGATCTCGTAGAGCCGCTCGAAGTAGTCGCTGGCGAACCGCTCTTCCGCCCATTCGAACCCCAGCCACCGGACATCGTTCCGGATCGCGTCGACGTACTTGATATCCTCGGTGGTCGGGTTGGTGTCGTCGAACCGGAGGTTGCAAAGACCGTGGAACTCCTGCGCCACCCCGAAGTTCAGGCAGATGGACTTGGCATGGCCGATATGCAGGAAGCCGTTGGGCTCCGGCGGAAACCGGGTGTGGATGGGGCGGCCGAAACGCCCGCTGGCCGCGTCGGCGGCCACCTTTTCGCGGAGGAAGTCCCGCCGTGCGGCGGGGTCGGGAGCCTCGGCGGGCTCGGAATGGTTGACGTGGGTCACAGCTAGCAAAGGTAATGGCACGTGGGAGACCCGACCAAATCCGGCCGCTCCGGCTCTCGAGGCGGTCCCTCAGCACAGGCGTATCTTGGAGCATGTGCCTCGTCCTGCTGGTCCACGGCGTCCACCCCCGCTACCGCCTGATCGTCGCAGCCAATCGCGACGAGTTCTACGACCGGCCGACCGCGACCGCGGCGTACTGGACCGAGGCACCCGACGTCCTGGCCGGCCGGGACCTCCGGGCCGGCGGCACCTGGCTCGGGGTTGATCGGACCGGTCGATTTGCCGCGGTGACGAATTTCCGGCAAGGCGAGCGCGAGGCGGAGGCGCCGCGATCGCGCGGCCACCTGGTGAGCGGATACCTCACAGGCGGCGCGCGCCCGTCACATTACATGCGCCAGGTCAAACGGGACGCGGCTCTGTACAACGGCTTCAATTTTCTCGCCGCTGACGCCACCGACGTGCTCTACTTCTCCAACCGCGAGGGGGCGATGCGCGCACTCGCGCCAGGCGTCTACGGCCTCAGCAATCACCTGCTGGATACTCCCTGGCCCAAAGTGACCGCGGGGAAGGCGGCCCTGGAGGCGCTGACTCGAGACCGAGGGGCGCCGGACCTGATGGTCGAGCTGTTCGGCCTGCTGGCGGACCGCACGCGCCCGAGCGACGACCGGCTGCCCGAGACCGGCATTGGCCCCGAGTGGGAGCGCCTGCTCTCGTCGGCGTTCATCGCGTCCCCGAGCTACGGCACCCGCTCGTCTACGGTCGTGCTGGTCGGTGGTGACGGCGGGGTGGCCTTTGGCGAACGCAGTTTCGGTCCGAATGGGGAGTTTGCAGGAGAGGTGCGCTACCACCTCGGCCAGGCTGGTTAGCCGCGTCGGGCCATGCGGAGCCGGACGTCGGACAGGGTCGACTGGAGCGAGGGGTCGGCGTCATGCCACAGCTCGAGCAAGCGGGTGTAGCTCGCGGCCGCGGCCCGCGAGTCCCCCGCCTGCTCCTCCAGCTCGGCCAGGCGTCTGGTGGTCCACGCGAGCTCCACCGCATCGGGCTCGTAGCGCCAAGTCCACGGCGTCGTGAGATAGCGGCGGTAGACGACCACTGCGTCCCGGGCGCGCCCAGCGGCCTCCAGGGCGCGGCCGAGATCGGGAAGCGGGCAGATCTCGCAAACGTGGAGCCTCCCCGCGCTCTCCAGCTCGGTCACCGACTCGGCGACCCGTCCGCCCGCCAGCGCGAGCACCCCGCGAGTCCAGCTCCGCTCGGCGCTCAGGTGCCGATCGAGGATGCTGTCGTTGGTCTCGGCCGCCGCCAGCATCTCTCTCGCGCGGCCGGGCTGCCCGGCCGCCGCGTAGAACCGGGCGAGCTCGTCATAGCGACGATCCCCCGGCAGCAGGGCCTCGAACGGCATGGCCCGCAGGGCGGAATCCACCAGAGCCACCGCCCTGGGTGGCGAATGGTGATACCGTAGCTCGAGATAGCCGAGCTGAATTACCCCGAACAGATGGCGCCCCATGGCGCCGGCCGCCCGCGAGAAGGCGAGCTGCTTTCGCCAGCGCCGCTCCGCCTCCGCCAGCCGGCCCCGGGTCATCGCCACACCGGCCAGGGCCTCGATCGGATCCACCGCGCGGAAGGTATCGCTGGCCGTTTCCGCCACCTGGGCCTGCGCCTGGCGCTCGGCGCGCGCCCAGTCCTGTTGCGCCGCCGCATCCTGGATCTCCTCGGTCAGGAGAATGGGATGTTTGGGAAATCGGCGGGCTGTCAGGTCCAGCGTCGCACGCGCTTCCGCGAACCGGCCCTCGAGCACCTGCGATCCGTGGAGCCCGAAGTACATATTGGCGATCGAGGAATCGACCTCGATGGCCCGGCGGAAGTACTGCACGGCGAGGGGGTACTGGCGCGAGTCCCGATAAGCCAGCGCGAGATTGTTCAGGGCAGGCACGTTGTCGGGATACCGCGCGATCACGGCCAGGTAGGTCTGGATGGCGGTCTCGTAGTCCCCGCGGCCGTACGCCATTTGGCCGACCAGAAAGCTGCGCTCGAGATAGGAAAGCCGATCCCGGTGGGCCAGGGCCTGGTGCTGTGCGAGCAAGGCCGGTCCTGGGATAGCCATCGCCTCGTAGGCGCTGCCCAGCGAGGTGTACGCGGAGGCGAACCCGCTGTCCAGCGCGACGGCTTCCTCCAGCCGTTTGATGGCCTGCGCCCGTTCGCCCTGGCGGAAGAGACGCTGCCCCTCGGTGTACCGCCGAAGGGCCGGCAGTGACGCGGTGCTGGCTCGTTCGAGCGGCGGCATCTCCTTCAGGTCCCGCAGCGATTCCCCGATCCGTCGCCGGAGTGTCTTGCTGGCCCGGTCAACCGCGGCGATGAGCTGGTTCGAGTCCGACGCGGTCTCGCGAACCGCCACCAGCGCGTCCCCTCGCTCCGCGCTCACCAGCTGCACGGCGACCACGTAGGACCCCGAAAGCCGGCTCAGGCTTCCGCTGACGAACGCCTTGACCCCCTCCCGCAGGGCAACCTCACGGGCCAGCGTGTCGTCGAGCACGACGCCCGAGGGCTGCTGCATGAGCTCCAGCGACGCGCGCACCTGTCGAGGGCTCAGCACCCGGACCACGGGTGATTGCGTCAGATCGATCCGGAACGCCTCGGTTACGGCAGCCGTCAGCGTGGTGTCGCCGGTGCGATCGGCAAAATCGGCGACCAGGATGCGGTCGCGCTTGGCCAGGCTGCGGGTGGAAAGCAGCGAAGCCGGCTCATCCGCCGCCGGAGAATTCGGCAGGGCGATCGCCGCCACGATGGCGACCCCCACGCCCGCGAGCCCTGCCACGGCGACGGTCGCCCGGTTCCGCCGGAGGAACTTGTCGGCACGGTAGAGCACCCCTTCGCGCCGGGCCAGGACCGGCCGGCCCTCCAGATGCCGGCGAAGGTCGTCGGCCAGGGCCGCCACTGTCGGATAGCGACGGGCCGGGTCCTTGCGCAGCGCGGCCAGAATGATGGTGTCGAGATCCCCGCGAAGCTGCCGGCTCAATTGGCGCGCGCTTGCCGCAGTCGAGAGCCCGGCGGGTCGGCTGGAATCGCGGTGACGGCGGCCCGCCGTGGTGGACGGATTGCGCGTGACGGCGGAGCTGGGCCGCTCGGGCTCGGTGGTGCACACCGTCGCTGCCACGTCCTGGGGCGCCCAGCTCGGGAATGCATACGGCGAGCGACCGGTCAGGAGCTCGTAGAGCACCACGCCCAGCGCGTAGACGTCGCTGGCCGCCGTGGCATGGCGGCCCTCGATCTGCTCCGGGCTGGCGTATTCCGGGGTGAGAAGACGAAGGCCAGTGACGGTCGAGGTGGACTCTCCGGCGGGATCGTGCAGCACCTTGGCGATGCCGAAGTCGAGCAGTTTGGGAACGCCCGCCGCCGTCACCAGGATGTTGAGCGGCTTGATGTCCCGATGGACGACGCCCTGCTGGTGCGCATACGAGACCGCGTCACAGACCTGGAGGAAGAGTCGCAGCCGGTCGGCCACCGTCAGCTCGCGGGAGTCCGCGAAGTTGTCGATGGGCTGACCGTCGATATACTCCATGACCAGATAGGGGAGGCCGTCGGACGTGCTGCCCCCATCGAGGAGCCGGGCGACATTCGGGTGGTCCAGCGAGGCCAGGATCTGGCGCTCCGCACGAAACCTCGCGAGCACGTGGTCCGTGTCCATGCCGCGCTTGATCAGCTTGATCGCCACCCGCTGGCTGAAGCCGCCGTCCGCCCGCTCGGCCAGGTACACGGCACCCATGCCACCACGCCCTAACTCGCGGACCACGCGGTAGGGCCCGATCCGGCGTCCCTCGACCGGCTCCTCGCGGTCCTGGCCGCTCAGGGTCAGGACGGGGGCCTCGATGAAGCGCCCGGAGCGCTCGTGCGCGGCGAGCAGCCGCTCGACCTCCGCCCGGAGCTCCGGATGCCCGTGGCATTCGCGGTCGAGGAGTGCCATCCGCGCATCGGGGGGAAGCGACCGCGCCTCGTGGAACAGGGCCTCCAGCCGTTGCCAGCGGCTCGCGCTCACCCGTTGGCTTCCTTGCCCTCGATGGCGTCGTACAGCCAGGCTCGGGCAAAGGCCCATTCACGCTCCACGGTCGCCCCGGAGATCTGCAGGACCTCGGCTATCTCCTCGATCGTGAGTCCCCCGTAGAACTTGAGCTCCACCACCTTGCTCTTCCGCTCGTCCAGGGCAGCCAGCCGCTGGAGCGCGTCCTCCAGGGCGATCAGCTCGACGTCCGGACGGCCGGAAGGCGCTTCGACCAGGCTCAGCGAGACCGCGGCGGCCCCTCCGCCCCGCTTCTGCGCGGCGCGGTCGCGCGCGTGGTTCACCAGGATCCGCCGCATCATGTTCGCCGCGAGGCCCAGGAATTGAGCCCGGTTGCGCCAATCCACCCGACGCTGATCCACCAACCTGAGATAGGCCTCGTGGACCAGGGCGGTGGGCTGGAGCGTGTGGCCGGTGGCTTCGCGGCTCAGGTAATGGCCGGCCAGCCGATGCAGCTCCTGGTAGAGCACCGGCAGCATCTGGTCGAGACCGCGCTTATCGCTGCGACCCCAGTCCAGCAGCCACTGGGTGACGGGGCCCGCGGAGGAAGCAGGATCGTCGGTCATGCCTGATGGGGAAGACGGGAATGCCACGCCGGCAGGCGGAGGTGATACGTCGGATTGTATGCCCGAAATGGACGTTGATCAATGGCGCCTGGTGCGATGCGGCGGTGACCCGGCCGCACGGGTTCATCTGTGCCCCGCGGCGCGCAGATCAGGCGGCGTGAGGGACATGAGGGCGGCAGCGGGCGTTCCTGTCCGACCCCTCGGGTCTTGACAGAACCAAGGCAGAAGGAACAAGCTCACCAGAACCGGAGGTCACCCATGATACGCCTGAGTGCCACACGATGCCTCGCCCGCGCGCTCCCCGCGCTGCTGGCGCCCGCCTTGGCTGCCGCACAAGAGCCGACCGCAGCCCCCAAGGGGACGCAGATCTGCCTGGCGCCCGCCGCCGTCGAGGCTGCGCCGACCGGCATGGACCCCGTCGGGGCCGTGCGCGACGCCTTCACCAGCTTTCTCACGGGCCCCTCGCTCGGGGTACAGCCGCTGAGCGCGAGGCTCCAGTCGCAGGCCCGCGAAGAGGCGAAGCTCGCCGGCTGCCAGCTCCTCCTGCTGCCCTCCATCAAGCACGAGCGCAAGTCGGGGGGCGGACTGCTGGGCAAGGTGGCGGGTGGGGCGGTTCAGCAGGGCGCGTGGGCCGTGACCGGCTCGGCCGGCTCGACCGTAGGGCGCGTCGCGGCCGGCGCGGCGGCGGGTGCGGCGAGCAGCGCGGTGTCGGACTACGCGTACGGCTCGCGAAACAAGGACGAGATGACGCTGTCGTACCGTCTCGAGTCGGGAAGCGGGGCGGTGCTGCTGGACAAGTCCGACAAGCGCAAGGCCAAGTCGGACGGTGAGGACCTGCTTACCCCGCTCGTCCAGCGCGCGGCCGAAGCGATCGTGGCGGCTGCGGGCAAGCGCCAACCCTGAGGAGGGAGCGGGCCAGCGTGCCCGCTCCGACCCGCTGAGCCTCACCCGGAGGCCAGGCCGCTGGCCAGCCCGCCCCGGCGGGTTCAATCCGAGCCCTGACCGACCCCGCCCGGTTTCCCACCCGATGCAACGAGTGCCGCCTCGGCCCGCTTGACCGCCTGGACCGCGGCGCTCACCCGGGCCGTATCGGAGGGGTTCACCAGCCGTCGGTCGCGAAGGTCGACCCAGATTTGCGAGCTTCGGCGGTACATGTCCAGCGCGGCCTGCCGAAAACGTTCGACATCGGCCTTCCGGACCGGATGCGCTGCCAGCGAGTCATACGCCTGTCCCATGTCGGAGTACTGGCCCGCCAGAAACCCTCGATATCCGGCATTCGACGGGTCGAGCGCCGTAGCATTCATGAGCTCGGCGGCGCGGCCGCAGGCCGGCTCGGCCTCCCTCGGCGAAAGCGCCCCCAACACGGCGCAGATCTTCGACTCCGATTCCATGACCTGGAACCGCTTGAACAGGTTGTTCGAGTCGGCGCGGAACTCCTCCCTGCGCATTGCCAAGGCCTGGCGGTGCCGGGAGAGCGCCTGCGCGGCCCGACCGAGCTGGAACTCCATGTCACCGACCCGGACCAGGTTGAAGGCGATCCCGCTCCGGGCCACGACATTCTTGGGATCCTCCCGGGCCTCCGCGCTGTCGGCGGCGAGCCGCTCCCGATAGATCGCCAGCGCCTCGGCGTGGCGGCCCAGCTGGGCCAGCACGTCCGCGATCCAGAAATCGGTGCTCCCCACCAAACCACGGTAGTCGGCGTTGTCGGGAAACTCGGCGGCCAGGCCGGCCCGAAGCGCGCGGCTCTTCCGATAGTTCTCCAGGGCGCCGTTCAGATCACCCAGTTGAACCTGGGCATCGGCCAGATGGTGCATCGCCACGGACATGGAGCGCCGCATGTCCGGGCGCCGGCGGTCCGCCTCGGACGCCGCCTCCAGGCGCCGAAGATCGTCGCGATGGCGCCGCGCAGCGCCTTCCGCATCTCCGGTCTCCAGCAGTAACACGCCGAGCAGGTCGCCGGCCTTCCGCAGGTCCAGGCTGAGGCCCGCATTCAGCGAGTCCCGGCCGAGCGGTTCCAGGAGGGCCCACGCGCGGCGAGCCAGCGCCAGGCTGCCGGCGACATCCCCGGTATCGAACAGCAGCGTGCCCAGATCGGACGTGACCCCCGCCAGGTCGCGCCGGGTGCGGGCGTCGGCGGAGTCCGCCGCGAACAGGTCCTCGAGAATGCGGACCGACTTCCGGTAACTGGCAAGTGCGCCCTCGGTATCGCCGAGGTTCGCAGTCATGCTGCCGCCCTGCACGTCCGCGACGCGCCGATAGGCGCGGGCCAGCTCCCGCTGGAGAGACGCGTCGCCGTGCGCCTCGTGGGCGAGGGTGTCGAGGTAGCCCAAGGCATCCCGCACCAGCCGCTCGCGTACCGGTGTCGAGCCGGGCAGGTCCTTGATGGCGTCGTGATAGTCGAACAGCACGGCGTTGGCCAGCTTTCGGACGTCGTTGAAGCGCCGCTCGGCGCGGGCCTGCGCCGCCCGCGCCTCGCGCGCCTGCCACGCCGTCGCGATCGTCCCGCCCACGAGCGTGACGCCTGCCAGGACCCCGGCCGCGACCATGCCGCGGTTCCGGCGCACGAACTTGCCGGCGCGGTACCGGAACGTGTCCGGCCGCGCCCTCACCGGCAGGCCCTCCAGGTGGCGGCGGATGTCTGCCGAGAACTGCTCGACCGACTGATAGCGGCGGCTGGGCTCCTTCCGAAGCGCCGCCAGTACGATCGTGTCCAGGTCCCCCCGCAGCCGGCGCCGGAGCCGATCGGTGCTGCTCAGATTGGTGGCCGCCGCCCGGTCGTCGGTCAGGCCGGTGCGGCGCCGTCCGGCGAGCGGCGGCTCCCCCTCCCCGACCGCCGCACTCGGGCGCACCGGCTCGGTGGTACAGACCGCCTCCACGATCTCAGCCGGCGACCGGCTGCGGGTGCGGTAGGGCGACCGTCCGGTCAGCAGCTCGTACAGAACGACGCCCAGCGAATAGACGTCGCTCGCGGTGGTGGCGTGGCGGCCCTCGACCTGCTCGGGGCTGGCGTATTCGGGGGTCAGCATCCGGAGGCCGGTCGCGGTCGCCGTCCCGTCCTCCTCCGCCTGGAGCACCTTGGCGATGCCGAAGTCGAGCAGCTTGGGCGTCCCCTCCGCCGTAACCAGGATATTCACCGGCTTGATGTCGCGGTGCACGATGAGATGCTGGTGGGCGTAGCTCACGGCCCCGCACACCTGCAGAAAGAGCCGCAGTCGCTCGGGGATCGAGAGCCGGTGCGCGTCGGCGTACGCGTCGATCGGCTGGCCCTCGATGTACTCCATGGCGAAGTACGGCAGGCCGTCGTCGGTGGTGCCACCGTCCAGCAGCCGGGCGATGTGGGGGTGGTCGAGCGAGGCGAGAATCTGGCGCTCGGCGCGGAACCGGGCCAGGACCTGGTCGGTGTCCATGCCTCGCTTGATGAGCTTGACGGCCACCTGCTGGGTGAAGGCCTCGTCCGCCCGCTCGGCGAGGTATACGGTGCCCATGCCCCCGCGTCCGATCTCGCGGACGATGCGAAAGGCCCCGACGCGACGGCCGGCCGGCATGCGCTCGTCCGTCGGACCGATCACGGCGCCCACCGAGATGGCCGGCATTTCGATGAACTCGCCCGCCCGGTCGTGGGCGGACAGCAGGCGCTGGACCTCGGCGGCGAGCGCGGGGTCATCCGCAGCCTGGCGCGCCAGCAGCGCGCGACGCTCGTCCCGGCCGAGAGGCGCCGCGACGTGGAACAAGGCCTCGACCCGGTGCCAGCGGGGACCCGTCACGGCTCGTCCTCAGATCCCTCGATGGCCTCGTACAGCCACGCCTTGGCAAAGGCCCACTCGCGCTCCACCGTGGCGCCCGAAATCTGCAACACCTCCGCGATCTCCTCGATGGTGAGCCCGCCGAAGAACTTGAGCTCCACCACGCGGCTCTTCCGGGCGTCCATATTGGCCAGCCGTTCGAGCGCGCCTTCCAGAGCGATCAGATCCACATCCGGCCTTCCCGATGGCGACGCGACCAGGCTCAGCGTCACTTGCGCGCGGCCGCCCCCCCGCTTCTGCGCGGCGCGGTCCCGGGCGTGGTTGACCAGGATCCGGCGCATAAGGCTGGCCGCGACTCCCAGAAACTGCGCCCGGTTCCGCCAATCCACTCGGCGCTGATCGATCAGCCTGAGGTAGGCCTCGTGCACGAGGGCGGTCGGCTGCAGGGTGTGGCCCGTGTTCTCCAGGCTCAGGTAGTGGACTGCAAGCCGGTGCAGCTCCTCGTACACCATGGGGAGCATCTGATCGAGAGCCTGCTTGTCGTTCGCGCCCCAGTCGAGGAGCCACTGGGTGGCGGCGCCCGAGGGGGCGGCGGGATCGTCGGTCATGCGGGGATCGTCGAGGGTGTCGGATAGCCGGGGCGGATGAGGGATTGTACGCCCGAAGCGTGCGTTCCTCAATGCCCGAAACGGGTACCGTCCGTGTCCGGCGACACGGCTCGCCTCACCGTCCGCCAGACGAGGCCATCATGCCGTCTCGATACGCTGTTGTCCGCTCGGCCGTAGCGATGCCGGCCAGGTCCGCCTTGGCCGGGCTGGGCCTGCTGGCCGCTGCGGGGCCGTCACCAGGCATGCCGGCCGCGGTGGGCCGCCTGGTCGCCGAGGACGCGCTCGCCCGCAGCTACGCCGCCTATGCCGCGCTTACCTCGTATGCCGACAGCGGCACGGTGGTCGAGCAGACCAGCGGCTTCCGAGACCGCTATGCCTTCCGGACCTCCTTCACCCGAACGCCCCGAAACCTGATGCTCGATTTTCACTTCGTGGAGACCGAGTACAACGATGGTTTCAAGATCAAGGCGCCACACAAGCTGGTGATCTGGATGGAGAACGGGAACCTCCAGACCTGGGACAGCAAGTCTGGGGAGCAGCAGGAGTATCCCGAGGACGGCGGCCACCAGGTCGATGCGCTCAAGAGCGCCTCCTACACCACCAAGGGTGTCTCGGTCCTGGTTCCTTCGCTGATCTACACCAAGGCGGGCATGGCGAGCGTGATTCAGGCTACCGAGGAGGCCACGGCAGCCGGCACCGAGACGGTGGGAGGGCGGCGCTGTCTCAAGGTGCTGGGCATCGAGCGTTGGCGGTACCCGAGCGGGCAGGTCACCGGCGTCCGGCCCGTCACCCTGTGGATCGACGCCGAGACCTACCTCATCCGCATGGTCTTCGAGGACACGCCGAGGAGCGCCGGGCGGGGAGTCATCGAGCGTCGGACCACCACGTTCGAGCCAACGGCCAATCCCGCTCTTGAGCCCAGTCGCTTCCGCTACGCGGTGCCCGAACCGTGAGCCGGACAGGAGGCCACTTGTGCTGAAGACAGCCCTGACCGCCCTCACCCTGCTTGCGGCATTCCCCCCGCACGGTGACCCGCCGCAACCGTTGGCCCCCGCCCCGTTCGACGCCGAGGAGGCGCTCGCCCGCACCTACGCCGCCTACAAGGGGCTCGACTCGTATGCCGACAGCGGCACCGTCGTAGACGAGAGCAAGGGGTTCCGCGATCGATTCGCTTTCCAGACCCTCCAGACGCGGGCGCCGAGGAACTTTCTGCTCGACTTCCGGTACGCGGGCACCGATTACGACAACGGCTACCGGCTCCCGGGCGGCAAGCGGACCGTCATCTGGATGCAGGACGGCAACCTGCAGACCTGGGACAGTGAGTCGGACGCCCACGAGACCTACCCCGCAGATGGT
Source organism: Gemmatimonadales bacterium (assembly GCA_035688885.1). Taxonomy (GTDB): domain Bacteria; phylum Gemmatimonadota; class Gemmatimonadetes; order Gemmatimonadales; family GWC2-71-9; genus CAVVWJ01. The sequence goes on along the minus strand of DASSMN010000005.1, from coordinate 329 downwards.
GGACGTCAGGTCTCAGCCCTTCAGGGCGCCTCGGTGGGCACGCGGGGCATCTCCGTGCTGGTCCCGTCATTGATCTACATCAAGGCCAACATGGCGAGCGTCGTCCAGGCCACCGAAGATGCCGTCGCGGCCGGTACTGAGATGATCGCCGGGCGCTCGTGCCTCAAGGTGATGGGCATCGAGCGATGGCGGTACCCGAGCGGACGGGTAACCGGCGTGCGGCCGATTACGATCTGGATTGACGCGGAGACCTATCTCATCCGGAGGATCCTCGAGGACACGCCGAAAGATTCCCCGCGAGGATCGCTCAGCCGTCGCATCATCACGTT
>DASSMN010000007.1:0-3557 GCA_035688885.1 Gemmatimonadales bacterium | reverse complement strand
CGGACTGCCTTGGGCCAGGAGCGCCCAACTGAGGATCCGGGCGAACGCCGAGCCCGTGTCTGCCGACGCATAGCCCCACCCCGCCAGCACCCCGTCGAGCCGGGCGAGCGACGCGGCGACCTGGGTCTGGCCGAAGACCTTGCCCGCCAGGACGAACCGGCGATACCGACCGAGGTCGTCGAGCGCATCGAAGCAGCGCAGGAGGTACGCGAGCGCGATCGCGCAATGGCGGACGCTGCCGCCGCGTGAGCTGGGGTACGCCGCCACAAAGGCCCGGTTGCTGGTGCCGAGCACGCGGACCCAGGTGGCGGATGACCAGCCCCAGAAGCTCAGCCCCTCCCGGCCACATGCGCGGAGCATGATGCCGACCGCGATGTTCGCATCGATCTGTTGCCCCCGCTGCGGCAGCTCGAGGGCATCGCGGGCAGCCCGCAATGGCTGCAGCAAGCGCCCCAGTGCGGTCCAGGCGGCACGCCGCTCGACGGTTGCTCGTGCTGGCCGGAACCACCAGCCGCGCGCCTCATCTCCCAGCACCTGCAGAGCCGCCCGTTCGGCAGCGGTGAGCGCGAAGGAGCGATCGTACCGTCCGAGATCGAGCGGCCATGCCCAGGACGGCGTCACCATCTCGGCCACGCGGCTGGAAGCAGCGTGTTCGTTCGTGGCAGCAGTGGCGATCATCGGGGTGGCTCCGCCAGCACCTCGCCGAGTTGGGCCACCCGCCAGGCGTGGATCTCAGCCATCCCGCGAGCCACCTTGGCCGCGAGCTCCCGGCCCGAGAGATGGATGTACTGGAGGGTCGTCTGCGGATTCCGATGCCCGGCGAACGCGGCGATCAGATGCAGCTCCCAGCCCGCTCGCGCCAGGTCCGTCAGGCACAGGTGGCGTAGGGTGTGCGTGCTGAAGCGCAGTACGTCCGCGCGGGTGGCGATCCCGCGCACCACCTTGGACCAGGTCCACAGCGTGATCGGGGCAGCGCGGTTGCGGCGCGAGGTGGAGAGGAAGAGCGGGCCGCGCGCTGTGCTGAGTTGGCGTCGTTCATCCAGGTAGGCGCGCAGCAGGGCTCCCGTCGGTACCGAGTACGGCACCACCCGCTCACGCCGCCCTTTGGTCGTCTCCGCCCGGATGCGCACGGTGCGGTGTGCCGGATCCAGATCATCGGTGCGGAGCAGGCAGAGCTCCTCCCGTCGCAGCCCCGCATCGTAGGCCAGGGCCAACATCAGGCGATTGCGGAGCAGCTCGCTCTGGGCAGCCTCAAGGATCTGACGCCATTGCTCGTCGGACGGGATCCACGGCAGCTTGGTGAAGCGAGGGATCAGGCCGCGATCGCGCTGGCCGCCGAACCCCTTGCCCGGCGTGTAGCGGCCTCGACCGACGGGATTGCTCGCCCGGCGCCCCTCCTCGACCAGATGGTCGTAGAAGAGCCGAACCGCCACGAGCCGCTGCTGGAGGGTCGCGTTGGCCAGTCCCACCCCCGAGTCCAGGGCCACAACGTTCGGCCCGCGACGGCTGGGACGCTCGGTGAGATCACGCACGTACCGAGCGATCTCGGCCCGCTCGGCGGTGAGCGGGTCGATCCCTTCCCGCTCGCAGACGAGGAGGTAATCGGTAAGCCCGCGGGCGTAGGCGTCGATTGTGCGTGGCGCCAGACCCAGATCCGCCTGAATCTCGAGCCAGGTTAAGCCATCCGGACACCTGGCCAGGACCGGCCATCGCGTGGCGAGCGTCGTCGCTGCAGGGCCTTCCAGCACCGGGTCCTCCCGGTTCGAGATAACGGCAGACACCGGGTACCGGTTGCTCCGTTCCGCGGCGTCAAGTTCCAAATAACGTATCGGCCGTAGCCCTGGCGCTTGATCAGCTTCAATCGATGGACCTGTCCTTCCGTCTGACCGTTGGACCATGAGGTCGTGAGCCCGGCGTCAACGGCGGCGCGGTCGGTGCGCAGACCATGCGCCAGCGAGATGAACGGCGGCAGGGTGCTGGCCTCGGCGTCAGTGAGCCAGGCGTCCAGGGCGGTCTGGTCACGTGTCGCGACGATCTGACGGAAGCGTTGGAGCAGCTGATACCCGGTCGCCAGGTCGGGGTCATTGGCCAGCAGTTGCTCCAGAGCCTGACGCTCGTCAGGAGCGAGTTGATCCGGTGGCCGCAGACAGAGCCAGCGCGCGCTGAGGTGACGGCTTCTGCGTCGGGATCCGCGCGGTGCACGAGGTGGGCGCCAGGGCTGCAGGGCCTGTTGCAGCAAGGATCGGCTGCCAGGGTAGCCCAGTGCGACGATCTCCCGGAACAACTGGGCCAGGTTGTGGCAGCCGTTCTGCCAGCGATCCTGGAGATAGCTCACCCAGGGCTGCAACAGCGGCGAAGTCAGCCCCGCCGGACGTGGTGGTGGTCGCGATGGTGGTGGCTCGGGCGTGGCCAGGTAGTGGCGCACGGTCCGACGATGCATGCCCAGCTCCCGAGCGACCCCTTGGATACTGCCACCCGCGGCTCGAAGATCGCGGACCTGCTGCCAGCGGGCACGCCGGCGCGCCCGTTGGGCGAGCTGCTCTTGCTCGGTGTGGCTCAACGGCGGCTCTGGTACGGCTGGTGGCGTGTCGATCTCCTCGGCCGGTTCGGCGTACTCCACACGCCAGCGTCGGCTTCTGACCACCTCATCCAGCGCCTCGCTCCCGTTCTTGACCAGGTGAAAGCGATCTGCCACCTGAACGGCGTCGGGCGCACCGGCCCGCGCGCCATCGGCATACGCGCCCGAGCGATCTCGGACGATGATCTCGACGCCAGGGTGTGACCGCAGCCAATCGGCCAGGGACGCGGCCGTGCGATCCAGCAGCAGGTCCAGCACCTCGTGCAGCTCCAGGTCCACCAGGATCGTCCCGTAGCGGTGGCCGCGCCGGAGCGCAAAGTCGTCGACCCCAAGGACGCGCGGCGTCGCTCCACCACCTGAGGCCGTTCGACGCAACAGGCGCAGCAAGGTGTCCGGGCTCGTGGGCACGCCAGCCGCGCGTGCCAGGCGGGCACCACCTTCACCACCAGCCGTCCATGCCAGACTCACCAGCAAGGTGTCCGCCTCGGCAGTGCGTTGGCCGCGCCGCGCCAGGTGCGGACCGAACGGCTCCGTGAACGTTCGCCGTGGACAGCTTCGCGTCAGGCACCGGAAGCGGCGGACCGTGAGCACCAACCGGACCACGCACCCTCGCCAGGGCAGGTCGAGCGGCCGACGCACGTACCGGTCATGGACCGATGCACTGCTCGCTCCACATGCGGGGCACTGGCCCGTCTCGCCAGATCCTTGCCCCTCCAGGATGACCGTCTCTCCATCGAGGACGATCCGATTGATGAGCAGTGGTGAGGCACTCTCGGTCGGCAGCATGGCGGCCACCTCCCTCCGAGACGACCGATCCTACTTCCCTACTCTTAACCTTGCCACGGTCCCCGCTTCCTGCGGAAGAGCCTGTATCATCCCCACCTCGCGTAGGCGGAGCGCGTGGAAGCGGACGGTGTCCTCGGGGTCGTACTCACGCCACTTGTCGTACGGGAGCTCCTGCATGGCCTGAAGGGTGTAG
>DASSMN010000153.1:0-2715 GCA_035688885.1 Gemmatimonadales bacterium | reverse complement strand
AGCCGGCATCCCGCAGCTCGTCGTCTTCAGGAGACCCCGATGATGACTTCCCCCTGTAACTACCCCCACCCACTCCGCTCTACGCTCGCTCTGCTCGCCCGCGCCGGAATCGCGGCCTGCGATTCGCCCTCACCCGAGGAGCCGGCGAATCCCACCCCGGCGCTCACCACCGCGGCTCCGCTCGCGGCCGTGACGCCGACGGTGTTCGCCACGGGACTTCGCTTTCCACGCGGCTTCACCTGGGGGCCCGATGGCTCCCTTTACGTGGCCGAAGCGGGCAGCGGCGGCACCCACAGCACAACGGCCGCGCAGTGCACCCAGGCCGGTCCGCCGGTCGCCCCGTACACCAACGGCACCACCGCCCGGGTCTCCCGGATCAAGCCCAACGGGAACCGGACCAACTTCGCCATCGGCTTCCCCTCGGGGTTGAACGGCGTGGGTGACATCATCGGCGTGTCGGACGTCGCCTTCCTGCACGGGGAGCTCTACGCGCTGTCGGCCGGCGGCGGCTGCTCCCACGGCACCAGGGCAACGCCCGCCGGCGTGGCCAAGGTCGCCGCGGACGGCAGCTGGCACATCATCGCCGACCTGAGCGCCTACCAGGCGAGTCATCCCGTGGCCCACCCGTCGAGTGACTTCGAGCCCGACGGGACCTGGTACTCGCTGGTGGCTGGCACCGACCAGCTCTTCGCGGTCGAGCCCAACCACGGCGAGGTGGTGCGGATCCACCCCGAGACCGGGAAGATCTTCCGGATCACCGATCTTTCCGCCAGCCAGGGGCACGTGGTGCCGACGACGGTGGCGCTGCACGACGGCGCGCTCTTCGTCAGTAACCTGGGCACCTTCCCGATCACGACCGGCGCGGAGCGGATCTTCCGGATCGATCGGCAGAGCGGCGCGGTCCGCATCGTCAAGCGGAATCTCACCACGGTCCTGGGGCTCGACTTCGATGACCAGGGTCGGATGTACGTGCTCGAGACGACCGAGGGCGGCGGGTTTCCCGTGCCGGGCACCGGCCGAGTGCTCCGGTTCAACAAGGATGGCACCCGCGAGGCGATCGTGAAGGGCCTCTTCTTCCCGACGGCTATGCGCTTCGGGCCGGACGGCCGGCTGTACATCTCGAACAAGGGATACGGGCCGCCGCAGCCGGGGGAGATCCTCCGGGTGGATGTGCCGTGACACCGGCGTCACGGTAGCGCGGCGTCCTCCCCACTCAGCCGTCGCGCCAAAGCAAGAAAGCGGGCGTCCTGGCGCAGCGGCTCGAGCCGAGGGTCGATGAGGAGGTAGGCGAGTACGGTGGAGCGCTCCTCGTACGCGCGTTCCAGCGCGCGGAGCGCTTCATCCCGCCGACCCAGACCAGTGTACACCAGGGCGAACCAGTAGGCCGGCACGTAGCTCTTTGCCGAGGCAGCCTGCAGCTCGGCGAGCACCTTCCGGGCGTCGGCGGCCCGGCCCGCGACGGCGTAGGCGTGGCCCAGCGAAGCCTTGCGGTTGTTGCTGGCGCCGCTGATCGGCAGCAGCAGCGCTATAGCGTCGCGCGGCCGCCCCTCCTGCTCGGCCACCAGCGCCAGTCCCCAGATCGCCGTCACGTCGGTGGAGTCGCGCCGGAGCACCGCACGAAGGCGCGTCTCCGCCTCGTCGTACCGTCCGGCGAAGTAATACAACAGCGCCAGGTTCGCCTGGACGGAGAGGGCGAGCGGGTCCAGCTCGATGGCCCGGCCAAGCTGGGCGATGGCCTCGTCCAGCCGCCGCCGCGAGGCCAGGAACCGGCTGTAGGAGAAGTAGGCGTCGGCATAGCTGGGCCGGAGCTCAATGGCACGACGGAACTCGCGCTCCGCTCCGCGCCAGTCCCAGTCGTAGTAGGCCCGGATGTACCCGTTCGCCGCGTGCGCCTCGGCCAGCGTTTCGTCCCGCTCCAGGGCTTCCGCCAGCGCGGCCCGGGCCCGGGGCAGCACCTCCGCCGGAGCCACGTCGGTCGCGAAGGGAAGCGTGGTGTAGTAGTTCGCCAGACCGACGAGCGGCGGCGCCCACTTCGGCGCCAGTCGCCCTGCCTGTTCGAAGCTCGCCTTGGCCTGCTCCAGCTCACCTCGCTCGAGCTCGAACCGTCCCCGCAGGTAGGCGTCGTACGCCCGCTGGTCCACTTCCCCCCTCCGGACCTCGAGCCGGCCGCGCTCACTCCCCAACTTCGCGCCGATCGCGCCGGTGATCGCCACGGTGATCTCGCGCTGCAGGTTCGGCAGCTCGCCGAGCCGGCCGGCCCAGCTCCGGTCCAGCAGCGGCATGCTGTCCGCCGCGCGGACCAGGCGTACCCCGATCCGCACACTGTCGCCGGTCCGCCCGATCGAGCCTTCCACCAGGGCCTGCACCCCCAGCTCGCCGGCCCGACCGGCCAGCGGGAGTGCGGCACCCTGAGCCATCGCGCCAGAGGAACGGGAGATGATCTTGAGCGAGCCGATCTGGGACAGGTCGGCGATGAGGCCTTCGGTCATCCCGTCGCCGAGGTAGGAGCTGTCCGGGCTGGCCCCCACCTCTCGGAAGGGGAGGACGGCGATCGAGGTGACGAGCGCGGCCTTGGAAGCCTCGGGTGGAGTGCCGCGACCCGCCAGGAACCACCAGCCTGCGCCGACCAGCAGCAGCGCGCTGATGAGCGCCGCCGCTATTCGCCGCAATTGCCTCGGGCGCACCGGGGACCCAGAGGGCACGGTCGTGGCCGAC
>DASSMN010000070.1:0-2261 GCA_035688885.1 Gemmatimonadales bacterium | reverse complement strand
CTGGTCCCAGAGTGCCCGGTTCTGGTCCAGCAACAGGATCGGCTCCCCTTCCGGGCTCGTGCGCGCTCGTGAACGCGACGCCTGGATCTCCATCAGCGCCACCAGGCCATGCACCTCCGGCTCGCCGGGCATCAGCTCGGCCAGGATGCGGCCCAGGCGCAGCGCGTCCTCGCACAGCGCGGGGCGCATCCAGTCGTCGCCCGCCGTCGCTGAGTAGCCCTCGTTGAAGATCAGGTAGATGACCTCGAGCACCGAGGCAACCCGCACCGTGAGCTCGGCGCCACGCGGCACCTCGAACGGCACATGGGCCTCGGACAGGGTGCGCTTGGCCCGCACGATCCGCTGCGCGATCGTGGGCACCGGCACGAGGAAGGCGCGCGCGATCTCCTCGGTGGTGAGCCCGCCGAGCAGGCGCAGCGTGAGAGCCACCCGGGCCTCGGTCGAGAGCACCGGATGGCAGGCGATGAACACCAGCCCGAGCAGGTCGTCGCCCACGTGGTCATCGAGCGCCGCGTCCAGGTCCGGCACGGTCCGCTCCTGCGCCGCCTCCAGCTCGTAGCCCAGGAGATCGTGCTTCCGCGCCAGCATCCGGTCGCGGCGCACGTGATCGATCGCGCGGTGCTTGGCCGTGGCCATGAGCCACGCGCCCGGGTTGCGCGGGATGCCGGCCTCCGGCCACCGCTCGAGCGCCGCCACGAGCGCGTCCTGGGCCATCTCCTCGGCGATGCCGAGGTCGCCGACGATGCGCGTGAGGCCGGCGATGACCTTCGCCGATTCGATACGCCAGACGGCGTCGATGGCCCGGTGAATCTCGGGGAGTGGGTCGGTCATCGCGCGCGAGGCGGGAACCGGCACGCCGCGGGCCGGATGTCGAGCAGGTCCTCAGCCCCCCGCCATGGCGCCCACGACCAGGTACGGCTCGACTCCGCTGGCCACGGGCTCGGGGAGAGCGGCGTCCACCGGCTCATGGGTGAGGTCCTGCTCACAGGCGAAAAAGCGGATGAAGGGACGGCGCTGACGGGTCACCTGGTCGCGAATCGTGCCCTTGAGCACCGGGTAAGCCGCTTCCAGCGCGTCCAGCACCGCGCCTCGAGTCGGACGGCCGTTCACCGAGAGCGCCACCTCGCCGTCCACCCGCGCCAGCGTGCGCAGGTGGGTCGGCAGCACCACCCGGATCATGTGAGCGACTGGACTTCGACGGAGAGCACCGCGGGAAGGTCACGAACGATGGGCGACCAGCTGTCGCCGCTGTCCCGCGAGGCGTACACCTGCCCGCCGGTGGTGCCGAAGTAGATGCCGCAGGGGTCCAATTGGTCCACCGCCATCGCGTCCCGGAGCACGTTCACGTAGCAGTCCTGCTGGGGCAGGCCCTTGGTGAGCGGCTCCCACTCGTTGCCGCCGCTGCGGCTCCGGAAGACCCGCAGCTTGCCTTCCGGCGGAAAGTGATGGGAATCGCTGGTGATCGGCACCACGTAGACGGTTTCGGGATCGTGGGCGTGGACGTCGATGGGAAAGCCGAAGTCGGTTGGCAGGTTGCCGCTCACCTCGTGCCACGAATCGCCGCCGTTGTCGCTGCGCATGACGTCCCAGTGCTTCTGCATGAACAGCACGCCTGGCCGGGACGGATGCATCGCGATCCGGTGCACGCAGTGGCCGACCTCGGCGTTGGGATCGGGAATCCCCTGCGATCGAAGGCCGCGATTGATCGGCCGCCAGCTGGTGCCTCCATCGTCGCTGCGAAACGCGCCGGCGGCGGAGATGGCCACGTACATCCGCCTGGGATCGGCGGGATCGAGCACGATGGTGTGCAGGCACATGCCGCCCGCCCCCGGCTGCCAGTGCGGACCGCTGGGCTGCTTGCGAAGCCCGGGCAGCTCCTGCCAGCTGGCGCCGCCGTCGGTGGAGCGGAACAGGGCCGCGTCTTCGACCCCGGCGTACACCGTGTCGGGATCGTTGAGCGAGGGCTCGAAATGCCACACCCGGGCGAACGCCCACGGATGCTGGGTGCCGTCGTACCATTGGTGGGTGCCGGCCTCGCCGTCGTACTCGAACTTGTTGCCCACCGCCTCCCAGGAGCGGCCGCCGTCGTTGGAGCGCTGAACCACCTGCCCGAACCAGCCGCTCGACTGCGAGGCATAGAGCCGAGCCGGATCGGCGGCCGAGGCCTTCATGTGGTAGATCTCCCAGCCCGGGAAGTGCGGCCCACTCACGTCCCAGCGGTCGCGTTTGCCGTCCGCCGTGAGGATGAAGCCGCCCTTTCG
>DASSMN010000020.1:0-2919 GCA_035688885.1 Gemmatimonadales bacterium | reverse complement strand
GGCCGGGCGAACAGGCGCAGCAGCTCCGCCTCGTCGCTGCCGAACCGCTTGGTCCCGGCGCCGACGCCCAGGAAGCCGATCATGCGTCCGCTCCACTCGATCGGCATCCCGATGACCGAGTGGTCGGCGAAGCCCGGCTGGGTGGGCTTCGGCAGGATACCGTAGCGGTCGAGCACGACCGGCTCGCCCCGCTCGAGCACCACGCCGGCCAGCCCCACGCCCCGCGGCATCTCGGCGCCCAGCTCGCCGTCGGGCATGCGATAGCCCGCGGCCGTGCGGACCAGGTCCCGCTCGGGGTCCACCAGGCCGATCGTGCCGTGCTCGGCGCCGATCAGCTCACAGGCGTTGCGCAGGATGCTCTCGAGCAGCGGCTTGAGCTCGAGCTCGCCGCTGAACGTCTCGACCACGCTGCGCACCGTCTCCTGCTGCCGCAGGAGCCGCCGGAGCTGGCCGGTGTTGGGCTCCGCCTTCGCCTCCGCCCGCGGTGATGCCGCCGGCGGCTCCACGATGTCCCTCGTCATGTGCTCCGATCTTGTGGCCCTGCCCCACCGGCCGCAAGTCCGCTCCCGGGCTGGCCGTGGGCCACCCTGACCGGAGATAGGGAGTTACCCCTGCCCGCAGTCAGGGGTCCAGCCAGCGAACGACGCACGGAATTCCGGCCCGCCGCCGGATGGGCGGCCCGCGGTCGAACCCCATATTCGGCCCGTACATCGGACTCAAGGAGCAGCGACCATGCGACTCAGAATCTGCGACGGTGAATTCGAGCGGGTCATGCCCGCCACCCGCGAGATGGTGGAGGAGGCCTTCGCACCGTCCACGGCGGCAGCCCCCGGCACTGAGATCACCCTGATCGACGGCGAACTGTGGCTCTCGGCGACCGTGCTCGCGCTGACCGAGGCGGCGGTCTACATGATGTCGGGCGGGCGGGGCATGGGGGTGATCGTCATCGGGAGAACCCGGTGGGAAAGCGCTCGGCGCCAGTTCCGGGACTTCCTCTCCAGGGAAGACACGCCGGCGCACAGCCGAGCAGGCTGAAGCGACGCCGGGATCGCGCGGCGGGCCGCGCGCGGCGCCGCCGCGACGGCCCGGCCCGCCTCACGACACGGCGGTCAACACCCCGGTTCCGATCAACGCCACGCCCCAGACCAGATCGAGGTTGACCCACGCCGTCCGCAGCACCCGGAGGCCCAACCGCTCGTAAACCGCCACTGCCAGCAGCATGGTGACGGCGAGATACCCGGCGGTGTGGATCCCGGTAGCCAGCAGCCCCACGTCCAGGGTCCCGGGCACCACCCCCGCCGAGACGATGTGATGCTGCGCCGCGTGCCCTGCCACCGCCGAGGCCGTGAGCACCAGCGGCAGCGCCATCAGGCCGGCCCCGTGCGCGGTAGCCATCAGGAACGACCACAGCGCCAGGTCGCCTCGGCTCACGCGCATGGCGGCCCACCGCGGGTGCCGGTGCCGGATCAGACGCAGGAGACCGAAGGTCAGCAGCGTGACCGCCACACCCCAGCGGATCGCGGTCGGCGGAAGCGCCATCCCCACCAGCGCCGCGACGGCGACGGCCGCGCCGATCGCCGCCGCATGTCCGACCGCCAGCGGCAGCAGCGCGCCCCACACCGCGCGCCGGTCGCGCTCCTGCAGCCCGAGCGCGACCGCGAACAGCCACCCCATGCCGGGGTTGAGACCGTGCATGGCCCCGAGCAGCGCGAGCGCCACCCAGGGCCAGAGCGGACCGGTCACGAGGGGAAGCAGAACGAGTCGGACGACGCGTCCCCACCCTCGAGTCGCACCTGGTGCGGCCGCATGCCGTCCTCCATGTCGAGGAAGAACCGCGGGTCGAGCGCCATCCCGCCCTCGGGCTTCGTGTCGAGCTTGACCATCCAGCCCCGGATCCCGTCGGGATAGAACTGCTGGTCCCACGGCGTGTACAGTGAATTGGTGAGGTACACCCGCCGGCCGTCCCGGCTGATCTCCACCATCTGGGGCGCGCCGTTGAGCGGGCGCGCGGGGTTGGCCGGGTGCGCGGTCCGCCGGACGATGCCGCCGATCCGCTGTGACCCGGTGAGGATCGGGTTCACCGGATTGCTCACGTCGTACTGCCGCACCTCCCCGGTTCCCCAGCACGACACATAGAGGAAGCGGTCGTCGAGCGACAGGTTGATGTCGGTCACCAGCGGCGGCACCGCCTTGAACCCCTTGAGCATGGGCGGCAGGTCGGCCTCGTCGGCCGGCTCGGCGGGAATGGTGATCACCTTCCGGATCTTCCACTTCCCGCGGCCGTGCTGCCCGTCGAGATACCACATCCAGATGCTCGAGGAGAGATCGGCCAGCGAGACCACCACGCCAACGAAGCCGTAGGCCTTGGCCGGGTTGTGGGCCGGGCGGAGCTCCAGCACCATCTGCTGCTCGGCGCCCAGGTCGAGCGTCTCGACGTGCCGGCGCCGGCGCAGGTCCCACACGTGCAGCGCGTGACCGTACTTGCCGGCCAGCAGAAGCTCGGGGTTGAGCCCGTCCTTCACCATGTTGGGCGTGCCCCACTCGCTGGTGATCATCGTGTCCTGGCCCAGGTGCCAGAAGAAGTCGTAGGCCAGGTACTGCGGCCCGCGGTCGTGCTCCCACCGGCCCCGCAGCTCGAAGCTCTCGTGGTCGAGGGTGAAGATGCCGCCCGGCCCGTCGCCGGTCGGCGCGCCCAGGGCGTTCAGGTAGATCCCGTCCGGCCCGCAGTGGACCGTGAGCGGGGCGGCGTAGCCGGTCTTGGCCATCACCTCCGACCCCTCGATCACCTTGACCAGCCGCGGCTGGCGCGGATCGGGTTTGGTGTCGAGGATGTGGATCCGCGAGCTGTGGGTGCCGGGCACCACCAGGTAGCGGCGTTCGACGTGCGCGTTCGGGGCATAGGGGCAGAGGTGCGAGCTG
>DASSMN010000452.1:0-5868 GCA_035688885.1 Gemmatimonadales bacterium | reverse complement strand
AGGTATTGCCCGTCCTGGCCGTGCTTCTCCTGGCGTTGCTCGCCGGATGTGGAGGCGGCGACGCGACCGCTCTCCTCCGGAAAGCGGTGGCCCGCGGGCGCCTCCACGATCCCTGCACCCTCGTCTCTGCCACCGAGGCGGAGCCCTATGTCGGTGCGCTGGCGGCGCCGCCGTATCGCGCCAGCGACGGCGCCCCTGACCCCGCCGGCGACCAGTGTGTCTACCGTGGCCGGGACGGGCGCCAGGTCACCGTCAATCCCAGCTGGCGTGGCGGTGCGATCGCGGGCCTGGCCCTGCAGGCTCCCGGAAAGGTCATGGGCGCCCTGGCCAAGGGCGCGCCCGGCCTCGACAGCATGAGCCACATGGTGATGAAGAAGGAAGCGGGTCCATGGGACCAGGCGACCTGGATTCCCGGCGGCTCGGTGTTCGCCACCCGAGGTGAGACCGAGGTGCAGGTGGACGTGACCGGCGCGAGCGGCCGGGAGGCCGATGCCCTGGCGCTCGCCCGGATCGCGCTGCCCCGTTTCGCTCATCCCCTCGCCTACGACGGCGCCAGGGCGGTCGCCGCCGTTCCCCGGCCCAGGCCTCACCCGGCGCACGCCTGCGACCTGGTCCCGCGTCCGGCGGTCGAGGCCGCCATCGGTCCGCTGGACGGGCCGCCGACCTCCGACGCGCCCGAGAGCTCATGCACCTGGCGGGTGCACTCGCCGGAAGGCGAGCGCACCTACGCGGTCGAGGTGGTGTGGCAGGGCGGCTCGAGGAACTACGGCATGCTGGTGCATGGCATGTCCACCTTCACCGGGATGACGGGCCTGCCGTCCGGCGGCGCGCTCGACTCGATCAAGCCGCCGCCCGGAATGGAGGGTGCCATCGGCGGGCTGATGCAGATGGTGACCGGCGCCTCCCAGGGCGGGGGGCCGGGCAGCGCGCCCGGCGCCGCGGCCAGGGTCGGGTTCGTCACGGACACCACCCTCAGCGGGCCGTGGGACAAGGCCGCGCTGCTGCACGGCACCCAGCTCATCGCCGTGCGCAACGGCGCCTTCGTCGGCATGAGCCTCGTGTCCGCCGATCTCGAGAAGGCCAAGGCGTTGCTCGGCGCCATCTGCGAGCGGCTATGAGCCCGCGCCGCTTCCCCGAGAACGTCGACCCGACCGTGAAGTTCCAAGCTGCGGCACCCTTGCCCAAGGAGGTCCGATGAAAGCCCCGTTCCTGCGCTACCTGGCGGGAGCGCTGGTGTCGGCGCTGTCAGTGGCGTCCGCCTCGCTGCCCGGGCCCGCGGTGGCGCCGCGCACCCGCACCTGGTACATCGCGGCCGATGAGCTGCCCTGGGACTACGCGCCCGGCGGCCGGGACGAGATCGCCGGGCGGCCCTGGGCCGATTCCGCGTTCTTCGCCAATGCCAGCCCGCGGCCGGTGAGCTCGGTCTACCGCAAGGTGCTCTATCGTGAGTACACGGACAGCACCTTCCAGACGGTCAAGCCACGGCCGGCCGAGTGGCAGCATCTGGGTTTTCTGGGGCCGGTACTCCACGCGGTCGTCGGCGACACGATCCGCGTGGTGTTCCGCAACAATGGCTTCCGGCCCTTCAGCATGCATCCTCACGGGGTGTTCTACCAGAAGAGCTCCGAAGGTGCTCCGTACAACGACGGCGCGGGCGACGGTCGGACCGGCAACGGGGTGCCTCCGGGCGGCACCTTTACCTACGTGTGGCCGGTGCCCGAGCGCGCCGGCCCGGGCCCGATGGATGGCAGCTCAGTGCTTTGGATGTACCACTCGCACGTCGAGGAGGCACGCGACATCAACACCGGACTCCTGGGGGCGATCGTCGTGACCGCGCGCGCCATGGCGCGTCCCGACGGCACCCCCAAGGACGTCGACCGCGAGATCGTGACGGCGTTCGCGCAGGTCGAGGAGAACCTGAGCTGGCTGGCGGACTCCAACCGCGAGGCACAGCACCAGCCCGATTCGACTGCGCGGCCCATGCCGAACCCATCGGAGACCGATGCGGCCTACCCGTGGTATGTGAAGTTCACGATCAACGGCTACATCCACGGTAGTATGCCGCTCGGCGCCCTGACGCTGCGCCGCGGCCAGCGCGTTCGCTGGTACGTCATGTCGTCCACCAACGACTTCGACGTGCATGCGCCACACTGGCACGGCAATGACGTCCTCGTCGGCGGCATGCGCACCGACGTGCTCAGCCTACCCTTCATGGGCATGGTGATCGCCAACATGGTGCCGGACAACGTCGGCACCTGGCTGTTCCACTGCCACGTGTCCTTTCACAATTCCGCCGGGATGGCGGTCCGATACCGCGTTACGAGCTGAGCCCTGCTCGCCCGGCGCGAAGTCCGAGGCTGCTCATCGTGCACACCGAACCACAGCGTAGACCGTCCAGCCTCCAGGCCGCCCGGGGCGACGGCCAGCGACACACCGTGCCGCGACGCACCAGCCATCGCGTGAATGTGTGGATCGGAGGGGCTGCTTTCGCGATCGTGTTCGCCGGGTTCGCGCGGACCTACTACCTGAAGTTCCTGTTTGACTCGCCGCCGCTCTCCACGCTGCTGCACCTGCATGGCGCGTTGATGACCTCCTGGTTTGCGCTGTTCTTCGCCCAGACGTATCTCATTGCCTCCCGCCGCCCCGAGTTGCATCGGAGGCTCGGCGTCGCCGGAGCGGCGCTGGCAGGATCGATCGTGGTCGTCGGCGTCACGGTGGCGATCCGAGCCGCTCAACGTGACGTGCACCGTGACGCCGTCTCCGGTCCGCCGCCGCTGGTATTCCTGGGCTTCAGCATCGCCGTGCTGCTCGTGTTCGCCGCCCTGGTTCTCGCCGGCCTGTTGCTGCGTCGTCACGGCGGCTATCACAAGCGGCTGATGTTGCTTGCGTGCCTCAGCCTTGTCGGCCCGGGTCTGTCCCGCCTGCCTCTCGACCAGGGGTTGCCAGCCCTGGCGTTCCTGAAGACGGGCGGCCCCGGCGGCCTCTTCGGACTCGATCTCCTGCTCGTGTACGCCTACCTCGGTTGGGACACGTGGCGGCATCGGCGGCTTCATCCGGCCATTCTCTGCGGCGCGCTGTTGATCGGGTCGGAGGACCTGCCGTTTCTCTGGCGCGTCCTGTCCACGCCGATGTGGACGAATGTCGCGGCCAGGCTGGTGCGTTGAGAGCGTCAGGCATGCGGCCACCTCTCACAGACTCCGGCGGAGCACGCGCCCGCGGGAGTGAACCAACCACTTTTACCCGGAGCACACCGTGAACCCTCGCACCTGCACCCTCGTGGCCCTCGCCCTGTCGTGCGTCCCTGCGCTTGCCGCCCAGAGCGGTCCGCCCACGCCGCCGGCCGAGCTGAGCCAGCTCTCCACCTTCGTCGGCAACTGGCAGTGCACCGGCCAGATCTACGCCCGAGACTCCCACCCCGGACATGCCACGGCGGCGACGGGTCGCGGGATGAAGGCGGCCGGCGGCCACTGGATCCAGTTCGCCTACGAAGAGCGCAAGACGAGCGCCAACAGCGCGCCGTACAGCATCGCCGGATTCTTCGGCTACGACGGGAGCAAGAAACAGTTCGTGCAGACGGTGGTCGACAACTACGGCAGCTACGGGTCGTCGTACAGCGACGGCTGGAAGAGCGACACGATGATGTTCGCCGGCAGCTCACCCGCCGGTGACGGCAAGTCCGTGCCCGTGCGCGACTACTTCGTCCGGAAAGGTCGCGACGGGTTCGTGCATTTCAGCGAAGGCCAGGGACCGGACGGCAAGTGGCTCAAGCCGGACGAGGAGACCTGTCGCCTCGCCGCGCGGTGAGCGACTCGTGCCCGCGCGGCCCGGCTAGGTGGGACACGCGACCGCGAACGTCACCCGCGCCGTGTCGGTCTGCGTCACGGGCACCGTCCGCGACGCGTCGCCCTGCACGCTGCACCCCGGT
This sequence comes from Gemmatimonadales bacterium, assembly GCA_035688885.1. Lineage (GTDB taxonomy): Bacteria > Gemmatimonadota > Gemmatimonadetes > Gemmatimonadales > GWC2-71-9 > CAVVWJ01. Next base: position 1,943 of record DASSMN010000452.1, on the reverse strand, counting down.
GCCAGTCCGCCCAGGTCCACCACGTGGAGGCCGATGGTGAACGCGGGCAGCGTCACCGTCGTGTCGGCGCCGATCGGCACCGGGTTTCCGTCATCGATGCGGATCGTGTAGCCGTCCGGGTCGGGCTGGCCGGAGGTGGTGGTGGTGATCTCGATGGCGCCCGACGTGGGCTGGAGAAAGCCGCTGCCGTTGCAGGCCGCGAGCGAGCAGAGGGCGAAAAGGGGAGGGAGGAACGGCGGTCGTGAGGGCATCGGCCCGGCTTCCGGCAGAGAGTGGCGTCTGCCGTAAGATAGGCGCGTTCCGACCGGCGGTCGTGCTTTAGATCCTGAGCCAGCTGGGCGCGTCAACGCGGTCTCGATTGCTGAGCCCCGCGCATGCACTTCTTGCAGTTTCCTCCGGACGATCGTGCTGGTGGATCACGGCCGGCCCCTTCCGAGCAGCGCCCGCACCTGGCGCTGCCGGTAGCGGAAGATGCGGCCGAGCTGCCGAGCCACCACCGCCCGCGCAATCCGGTCGAGCGGCGCACACGGCAACGCGTAGCGCACCTCGTCGGTGACGAGCGTGCGGCCACCGCCCACGTCCTCGAACCGGTGGGTGTGCACCCACGACCGGTAAGGCCCCCGGAGCTGCAGGTCCTCGAACAGCGCCGGCGGCTCCCACCGGCTGATCAGGGTGCGCCAGCGCAGCGGCACGCCCCAGAGCCGGAGCGCGTAGTCGATCTCGGCCCCTGCCCGCATCGCGATCGGCAGCGGGGTAACGATCCGGAATCGAAGCTCCGGCGGCGTGATCGCTTCGAGATTCTCGGCGGCGGCAAAGAAGGCGAAGACGCGGTCGAGCGGCAACGGCAGGACGAGCGAGGTCTCGATCAGGCCGCCGGCGGCCGTGGGCGTCAGGCGTACGGTCTGGTCCGGCACGGGCGCTAAGATAGCAGGGCCGCCGCAAACCCGGCGGGAGCCGCCGGCGGCGCCGAGAGCGAGCCCTCGGCGGTAGCAGTAACCCACCGGCCGGACTAGATTTAGCGCTCGCTCCCGACCCGAAAACCAGGCAAGCAGATGGCCAAGACCGACACCAAGACGACCGCATCAGCCACCGACCAGCCCGGCTCCGCCCCCGCGCCGACGCCGCAGGCCGACGGCTACAACCCCGAGCAGGTCGAGGCCAAGTGGCAGGCCCGCTGGGCCGAGCGCCGCACCAACGAGCCCGACCTCGCGGGCGCCAAGCGGCCGTTCTACAACCTCATGATGTTCCCGTACCCGAGCGCCGAAGGCCTCCACGTCGGCAACATGTTCGCGTTCACCGGCAGCGACACCTACGGCCGGTTCAAGCGCCTGCAGGGCTACGACGTCTTCGAGCCCATCGGCTTCGACGCGTTCGGCATCCACAGCGAGAACTACGCGATCAAGGTCGGGATCAACCCGGGCGTCCTGATCCCCCAGAACATCGCCAACTTCCGCCGCCAGCTCCGCCGGATCGGCGGCATGTTCGACTGGCGCCACGAGCTCTCCACCACGGATCCCAAGTACTACAAGTGGACCCAGTGGATCTTCCTGCAGCTGTTCAAGGCGGGGAAGGCCTACAAGAAGGCGGCCGCGGTCAACTGGTGTCCCAAGGACAAGACCGTGCTGGCCAACGAGCAGGTGATCAACGGCCGCTGCGAGCGGTGCGACACCCCGGTGGAGCAGCGGACGCTCGAGCAATGGTTCTTCCGGATCACCGACTACGCCGGCCGCCTCCTCGCCAACCTCGATTGGCTGGATTGGTCGGAGTCGACCAAGCTCGCCCAGCGCAACTGGATCGGCCGGTCGGATGGAGCCGAAATCAGCTTCCGTGTGCAGGATCTCGAGGAGTTCACCGGAACGGCGACGATCGGGATCGCGACCGGCGAATTCTCGCCGATGGCGACGGAGATCCGCGTCTTCACGACGCGACCCGATACGCTGTTC
>DASSMN010000052.1:0-8120 GCA_035688885.1 Gemmatimonadales bacterium | reverse complement strand
ATGTGCAGGACCTCGTAGCCGCTCGCCTCGAGCCAGCGGCGCAGCAGGTCCTCGAACAGGAAGGTCCTGAAGTTCCCGATGTGGGCGTAGTTGTAGATGGTGGGGCCGCAGGTGTACAACGAGACCCGCCCCGGTTGGAGCGGCACGAACGGTTCGACACGGCGGGTGAGGGTGTTGTGCAGCCGGAGGCTCATCCGCCGGCGGCCCCGGCGGCGGCGTGGGCGATGGGATCGGGCCCGGGCCCGCCTTCGACGCGCACGTGGACCCGCCGCTGCGGGAACGGAATCTCCAGCTCTTCCCGATCGAACCGGTTCTTGATCCGCCGGCGGAACTCGCGTGCCACGTTCCACTGCGAGCCCGGCTGGGTGCGGATCACGGTACGAAGCACCACGGCGCTGTCGCTGAGCGACTCGACGCCGAGCACTTCCACCGGCCCGTCGAGCTGCGAGCCCCACGCCTTGTCGGTGGAGAACTGCGCGGCCTCGTCGCGCAGCACCTCGATGGCCCGATCCACATTCTCGTCGTACGGCACGCCCACGTCCACCACGGCGCGGGACCAGCCACGGGTCTTGTTGCTCACCACCTTGATCTCGCCGTTGGGGACCACGTGCATGATCCCCTCGCCATCGCGCAGCTGGACCACCCGGAGCGTCATCTTCTCCACCAGTCCGCTCTTGCCCGCCACCTCGATGACGTCGCCGATGGCGAACTGATTCTCGAACAGGATGAAGAAGCCGCTGATGACGTCCTTGACCAGGCTCTGCGCGCCGAACGAGACCGCCAGGCCGAGAATGCCTGCCCCGGCCAGAATGGGTCCGATGTCGATGAAAACGTTGAACGTGAGCAGGAGCGCGATGGTAACGACTACCACCCGGCCGACGCTGCGAAGCAGCTGGGCGATGGTCTGACCGCGGCGCTCCCGGAGGGTGGTGACCGAGTCGTCGCCGTCGTCCACGGCGACCTCGATGCGACGCGCGGTAAGCACCACCACCCGGTACGCCAGCCAGGCCAGCAGCCAGATACCGATGACGCGCGCAGTGGCGCGGGTGAGCTCCTCGCCGTCGATGCGGAGGATTTCCGCGAGACGCCGGATGATCTCACCGAAAGTGAAGAGCGGCGCGAGGTTGAGTGCCAACACGATTCAAATTCTAGGGGCCCCGGCGGGCGGGAGTCAACCAGAGCGCTCGGCGCCGTATTCGACCCAGCTGCTCGCGACCGGCAGGCCGGCCCGCGCGCAGAAGCCGAGCGCCGATGCGCCATCGCCCCAGCCGAGCGGAAGCGTGATGCGGCCGCGCGCGACCCGGAGCCCGGGATAGAGCTCGCGGAGCTCCCGCAGCTCGGGCAGGTAGGGCGTGCCGACTGCGATCTGCAGCGTTCGCCAGGCGATGAGCTGCTCGGCCGCGAGGGGCACCGCGTGGCCGCCGCTTCGGACCAGCACTCGACCACAACGACGAAGGAGGAAGCCCAGATCGGCAGCGGCCATGAGGGCGCATCCGCCCGCGCGCAGGTGGAGGGGCCACCGGCAGACGCGCACCCAGGCGCCGAGGAGTTCCCCGGGGTGGGCGACGGCCAGCGCGCGGCGGAGCGGGAAGGAAGGGGGGAGGCGGGAGGGGGCGCCGGGGAGCATGGCCGACGATGGTGCCGCAGGCCTCGTGGTGTCCCATCGTTTCTCGGCCAGGGGTGCCCGATTGCCGCACCGGCCGGACTAGCGCAGGTCGAGCGGCGTCAGCTGCCCGTTCTGCATGACGCCCAGCCGGATCGGTCGCGGCGGCCCCTGGCGCGGAACCGACACCTCGGCCCACAGCTCCTCGCCGGCGGGCCGGACCGACGGATCGGCCACCTGCTCCGGAATGAAGAAGGCCACTGGCTGCGAAAGGCGCGCGGTCCACCGATTCCCGTCGCGCCGCAGTTGTACCCGCGGCGCCGCCGCGCTGTCCTCGATCGCGCCGACCAGGCGATCGCCGCGGACCTCGAGGCGCACGCCCGATTCGGCGTAGGGCCCGCGCGTCGTGTCCAGGGTCGCGAGCGGAATCTCGAGGCCCAGCCGGACATAGCGGCCACGGAGCGGCGTCGAGGGATCGAACGGCTGAGTCCGGACCCAGCCCCGCGGCAGCCGCGCCCGATCGGCCAGGAGCTTGAGACCCAGGCTGCCCACCAGCGCCGCATGGGCCACGGCCAGCACCAGACCGGCGGTTCGTCGAGTCACCCGTCCTGCTCCGCCACCGAGGCCACCAGCCGCCGCCGCGTGCGCTCGAGCGCCCAGCCTCCAGCCAGGAACAGCAGTCCCAGGCCGACGAGGCTGGCCGAGCGCCCCAACCGATCCATCACGCTCGAGAAGTAGAACACCAGCACGGTGAGCGCGAACCCCGCAATCCCGAGATTGATCCGTTCGGCGCGCCGCTCGAGCACCCCCCACGCGATCAGGCCGAGGCTCAGGCCCCCTGCCCAGATATACGGCCAGACCCCTTCGTGAGCGGAGAGCCAGGGGCCGAGCGCCGCCCACGCCGCGAGCCCGAGGAAGACGGGAGGGATCGACCGGTGAAGCAGCCAGGTGAGCCCTAGCGACGCACCCAGTGCGACGGCGGCGCCGGTTGCCAGGCGGGCAGGCGGCAGATCCCCGAGACCCTGCCAAGTATGGGAGGCGGCTACCACGAGGAGCGCCGCCGGGATCACGGCGATCCCCCCGATCCAGACCAGCGCGGCCCGCGCCGGGCCATCGCGTTGATCGCCCGCGCGGCGCGCGCCCAGGTACACCATGGCCAGGAGGACCAGGCCCGCCGCCAGCACGCCTTCGCCGTGCTGGCGGGAGGTGGCCACGGCCCACTCGCCGGCCAGCCACGCGGGCGTGAGCACCGCGACCATCGTGGCCTGCGGCCAATCCCGGAGCAGCAGCCAGCCCAGCAGCGCGCCGATTGCCCAGAGCAGGAGGCCGCCCGGCCAGTGCTCCTGGAGATTGAAGATTTGTCCGGAGAGGAAGATTCCGCCGCCGAGCGCGACCGTGCCGCAGGCATGGAGGGTGGCTCCCAGCGCCGGCCATCGGGTGTCGGCGCCGGCGCCGGCCAGATGCAGCCCGGCAACCATCGCGAGGATCAGTCCGAACCGCTGCCCGGGCGAGAGGGCGTCCCAGTGCGCCGCGACGAACAGCAGGATGCCGGCGCCGACCAACAGACCACCCAGCCCGAGCGTCAGCCGGACTGGCCAGCGGAGCCTCGGCGGCTGGCTCGGCATTGACGGTCCGCCGCGGGATCGCTCCCAGGCCCGGATGCGCTCGGCCGCGGGCGGGTCGAGCAGACCCGCCTCGACCCAGCGCTCCAGCCGCCCCTCCCAGGCGGCGGTCATCTAGGCCGAGCGGCGCGCCTTGTCGCGGTAGGCCCGGGCATTCACGACGGCGTCCACCAGCGGGGCTGGATCGAATCGCACCGGGTCGGTGGCCGGGAGACCCGTCTCGCGCGCCGCCTGATCACACGCCTGCCGGGCGTCGGCGTCGGTCATGTCGTAGGTGTTGAGCGAGATACCGATCACCTTGGTCGGGTGCACCGCCGACCCGATCGTTTCGTACAGCCTGATGTACTCGGTCAGCGGCGGGATCCGAAGCCACGCGGCCCGGCGATAGTCGCCGATATACTCGCGGGTCGACTGATGGCACAGGATCAGGGCGTCGGGGCAGGAGCCGTGCAGCAGTCCCAGGGTGACACCGGAGTAGCCGGGATGATTGATGCTGCCCTGCCCCTCCACCAGGATGACGTCGGCGTCCCTGGCCCCCTCGAGTACCAGCCGCTCGGCCGCGCCCGCGATGAAATCAGCCACCACCGCGTCCACCGCGATGCCCCAGCCCTCGATCATGATACCGGTCTGGCCCGTGGCGACGAACCGGGTGCGAAGCCCACGCGCGTTGAGCTGCTTGGTGAGCTGAAGCTGGGCCGTCATCTTGCCGACGTTGCAGTCGGTGCCCACCGTCAACACCACCAGTGGGTCCACCGTCTTGGCGGCGCCGGACGCGATCGGGAGATCCGCGGGCGGGCGCCTCAGGTCGAAGATCTTCCTCCCGTGGGCTCGCGCCTTCTCGGCGAGCAACGGATCATCGGCCAGGAAGGTGTGAAGCCCGCTCCAGAGATCGCAGCCGTGATCCAGCGCTTCGGCCAGCCAGGCGCGCCACTCCGGGGGCATCCGGCCCCCCTGCGGGGCGATCCCGATCAGCACGGCGCTGGGTCCCAGGGCCAACCCCTCCCGCATGGACCCGACGATGGGGAGCGCACCGCCGAAACCCAGCACATCCTGTACGGTCTTCCCGGCCTGCTGGCGGTCCAGCACTCCCACCGTGCGATCCGGCAGGTAGCGGATTACGGAGTTGGCGGTCTTGGACGTCATGGGGGCGAAATCGCCGTCAGCAACGATCAGGAATCGGGGCGGAGTCATCCGTTCAGGAGTGAGAGGGTTGAATGGTGCGCTCGGCGGTTTCGGGCACCGTCCCGGTCGGCTTCGACACGCCGATCGGATCGCCGTACACCTCGCCGATCAGGACATGGCGGACCAGGATCATCACCAGCGCCAGGATCGGCACGGCGATGATGAGTCCGCCCAGACCGAACAGCTTCCCGATGACCAGCACGCCGGCGATGGTGACCACCGGCGGCAGGTTCACCTGCCGCTCCATCACCACCGGCGCGATGAAGTTGGCCTCGATGATGTGAATCACGACGCCCAGCGCCAGCACCAGCAGCGCCTTGGTGACGCCGAACGCGCCCAGGGCGAACAGCGCCGGCAATATGGTCGACAGCAGGACGCCGAAGAATGGCACGATCGCCGCCACCCCGGCAAACACGCCGAACGCGAGGAAGTAAGGGACCCCCAGCACCCACAGGCCCAGGGTGGTCAGGGCCGCCAGGACCAGCATGGCGATGATCTGCCCCAGCACCCAGGCGCGAATGGTCGAGTTGAGATCGCTCAGGATCGCGCCGGCCAGCGGGCGCCGCCGCGGCGGCACCAGGGCGATCACGCCGCCGGCGTAGACGGTCGGGTGACGGGCCAGGAACACCGCCATCACCAGGACGCTCACGCCCTCGATCAGGAACTCCACGCCGCCCTTGAGGTAGGGGACGGCCGCGCCGCGCAGAAACCCCAAGATCTCGCTCAGCGAAGACGCCAGGATGCCCGGCGCCTCGACGCCCGGCTCCGCCCCGCGCCGGAGCACCGGGATGTTGCGCATGAAGGCGGTGATGTTCGCGTCGAGGTTGGCCAGGTAGGTCGGCAGGTTGTTGAGCAGGTCCTGCACCTGCTGGGTCACCGGCGGAGCGATCAGCTGCACGGTGCCCACCAGGGCCCCGATCGTCGCGGCCAAGGCCAGCGTCAACCCCAGTGGCCGCGGCATGCCGAGCCGCTGCTCCAGGAGGTCGGTCAGTGCGTCGAGGTAGATGGCCAGGATGATGGCCAGGAAGACGATCAGCAGCAGGGCGATCGTTTTGATGGCCAGCGCCACCAGCACGACCGTGAGCAGCACCCGCCCGACCGGGAAGCTGCTCCGGCCCTCCCGGGGTGGGCCAGCCATCAGTGGGTGGACCCCTCGTCCCCCTCTTCCACGAGCTCCGCGTCGTGGACGTCACTGGTGCCGCCTTTGTTGAGCTGGCGGGTCTGCTGCGCGGGCGCCGACGGGAGCAGGCCCATCCGCTGCTTGAGCTCGAGGAGCTGCTGGTCGGAGCTGCCCTTGTACTCGAGCGCCTCGAACTGCTGGACCAGCCGGTCGCCCGAGACCTCCTCGTTGAGCTCCGCCGCGGCCAGCGCCTTCCGCTCGTGGGCCTCGATCTTCTCCGCCATCCGCTCGAACGACTCGAAGGCGCTCTTGTCGGACATGCCCGACATGGTCTCCTGAATGCGCTGCTGGGCCTCGGCCCGCTTGGCCCGCGCGACCAGGATGTTCTTCTTCCGCTTGGCCTCTTCGATCTTGTCGTTGAGCTGACGGAGCGAGAGCTTGAGCGCGTCGGTCTCCGCCTTGTGCCGGAGCCAGGTCTCGTGCAGCTGCTGGGCCCCCTGGAGCTGCTCGTTGTAGCGGCCGAGCGCCTGCTTGGCCATGTCGTCCCGGCCTTCCTGTACGGCCAGCATGGCGCGGCGCTCCCAGTCCTCCGCCTGTTTCTTCATGTTCTCGGCGTCGGCCTGCAGCTTCTTCTCGTCCGCGATCGCCGAGGCCACCTGCTGCTTGGCCTTGGCCAGCTGCGTCTTCATGTCGACGATCAGCTGATTGAGCATCTTCTCCGGGTTCTCGGCCCGCGAGATCAGGTCGTTGATGTTCGACCGGAGCAGGGTCGAGAGACGGTCAAAAAGTCCCATGTCGCTTCACCTTTCCCGGTACGGAGCGAGGGCCGACAGATGCGACGCCAGGGCCAGCGTGATCGAGTCGAAGCTGGCCTCGAACTCGTTGAAGTCGAGGTTCTCCAGCTCCAGCGTGTCGGTCAGCACCACGTGATCGCCCTCGAGCCCATACGACCCGTGGACCAGCTCCCGGGCGTTGTACTCCAGGAGCTGCCGGAACAGCTCGCTGCGCCGCGGCTCGCTGGCGGGAAGCTCCATGACACGCTCGCGCAGGATCACCACCGGCGGCGCGTAATGCACCACCACCTCGGCGTCGTCGGTGGTTCGGGCAAGCCACAGGTTGGGCTCGACCTCCGTGACGCTCAGGCCGCCGCCGTCGAGCCGGTCCAAAAACGACTGGATGTCCTCGCGAGTGATCATCGATCGGCGCCCCCTGGCAGTTGGTCAGCCTCGCGCGCCTGGGACAGGAGACGCTCGGCGAAATCTAACCGCTCCTCGACGTCGGCCAATCGGCCGCGCAGGTGCTCCACCTCGCCCGTCAGCTCCGAGTCGCCGGCGGAGGGACCGCCGCGGATCCGGTCGGCGATGGCGGCGCCAAGCGGCCCGCTGAAGATCTTGGCGAGGCCGACGGAGATGGCGACGATGGCAATGACCGGCTCCAGCTGCATCCGTTCCCCACTTTCCTGGTCGGACGTCGATCCCGGCCTCGCCTCACGGGGGTGAGCCGCGCGGCAGCGTGGCCTGGCCATCACCTCGGGCCAGCAGCCGCTCGGCGAAGTCGAGTCGCTCCTCGAGCTCGCTGACCCGCTGCTGGAGGCCATCCATCTCCGCCAGGCGGTGGTGCATCTCCTCGAACTCTTCCTGCAGCGCCGGCGAGAGAGTCGGCCGGCCCTCGAGGCGCCGGGCCAGCGCACGTACCAGCGGCCAGCAGATGATCGTGATCGCGGCCGTCACCAGCAGCACGACCATCACGATGCCGCCCGTACTCATCCCATTGGGATCGAGCGGGATGGACGGGACCGGGGGAGGAACCGGCGGGACCGCCTGGATCAGCATCATGTCGCCTCCCCTGGTCTCAGCTGGTCGGACTGCCGCTCCTGTAGCAGCACCCGCTCGGTGAAGTCCAGCCGCTCTTCCAGCTCTGCCACTCGAGTCTGCAGATCGGCGATTTCCTGGTGGTGAGCGCCCGCATCCGGCGAGCCGCCCCCGCCCCCGATGCGCCGGGCAATGGCATCGCCGAGGGGGCCGCGAAATACCCGCGTCACAGTCCACGCGGCAATCGACACGATGACGATCATTAGCACCTGGTCCGGACTCATTCCCCTGCTCCCACCTTGCCCTGTTCCTGGCGCTGCGCCAAGAGCCGCTCCGCGAAGTCCACCCGCTCGTGGAGCTCCGCCACCTCGTGGCGGAGGGCGTCCACCTCCGCGAGGAGGTCCGGGTCCTGGGCCGGCGCTGCCTGCCCCCGGATACGCTCCGCCAACGCCCGGCCCACCGGGCTCACCGAGAGGAGGAACAGCGTCCCTCCTCCGAAGATGAACGTGATGGCCAGTATGCCTTCCATATCCATAGAGCCCCTGGGCGTGTCTTGGCAGCCTTACGGACGGCCTACCACCAGTGTTTCAGAGCGCAACATAATCGAGGGGCTGCGACGGCGGGGTCACACCAGCTCGACGGCTTCGATGGCACCGAGCGACACCGCGATCTCGGTGTCATCCTGGCCGGCGGGACGGAGGTAGACCTCGTGCGCGGTGATGTGGGTGTCCACGCTCATCGGGACACCGATGACCTCGGTCCGATCGGTGGTGGTGATGCGT
>DASSMN010000062.1:0-2306 GCA_035688885.1 Gemmatimonadales bacterium | reverse complement strand
CAGCTCGCGGTCATACCGCTCGGACCACAGGGTGCGACCGTCCCGCACGCCGGTGAGCTGCGCGGTAATGCGGAGCCGGTTCCCGGCGCGCCGGACCGAGCCTTCCAGTACCGTGCTCACGCCCAAACGCGCGCCCAGGGTGCGGACGTCCTCGCGCACGCCTTTGAGCGCGAACACCGACGTGCGCGACGCCACCTTGAGGCCCTCGACCTTGGTGAGCGCGGTGATCAGCTCCTCGGTCATCCCGTCGCTGAAGTACTCGTTGTCGAGCTCGGCGCTGGCGTTCACGAACGGCAGCACGGCGATGGCCCGCAGGTCGGCCTCGAGGGGAACGAGCGCGGCAGTTACATCGAGGGTCGGCGTCTCGAGCGCGGCGACGAACTCGGCCATGTTGGGGAAGCGGTCGCCGGGTGACTTGGCCAGTGCCCGCTCGAGCGCGCGCTCCACCGCAACCGGCACGTTGGGTCGCCGGGCGCGGATCGGCGCCGGGGCCTCGATGGCGTGCCGGGCCATCGTCGCCCGGGCGCCCGTGCCGGCGAACGGCGGCTCGCCCGCGAGCATCTCGTACAGCACGCATGCGAGGCTGTACTGGTCGGTGCGTCCGTCGAGCCCCGTTTCGGCGCTGGCCTGCTCCGGGCTCATGTAGGCCGGCGTTCCGACCGCGAAGCCGTGGTCGGTGATGTACGCCCCCTCGCCCGCGGCCGCGCTCACCGCCGTGGCGACGCCAAAATCGGCCACCACCGGCTCGCCTTCCTGGAGCAGGATGTTCTCCGGCTTGATGTCGCGGTGGATGAACTCGAGGCGGTGGGCGTAGCCCAGCGCGCCGGCCACGGCGCGGGTGATCCGGAGTGCCACGTCCACCGGGAGGGGACCCTCGCGCTGGAGCCGGTCGCGCAGCGACTCGCAGCCGGCGTAGGGCATCACGAAGTACAGCAGCCCGTCGCACTCGCCGGAGTCGTGCAGCGGGAGAATCTGCGGATGGGCCAGTCTGGCCGCGATCCGGATCTCCCGCAGGAACCGCTGGGGCTCGTACCCCGACGGCGTCCCGGGCCGCAACACCTTGATGGCCACTTTGCGGGCGTGCTTCAGGTCCTCCGCGAGGTAGACCGTGGCGGCGCCGCCCCGGCCGATCTCCTCCTCGATCCGGTAGCGGTCGCTCAGCGCACTACGCAGTCGGGTGGTGATGTCGGGCACGGCGTCCGGCCTCGGGCTTGGCAAAGTGTCTCTGGAAGGGAATCGGGCGTCCCCGCCAAGACAAGGCACGTGGTCCGGGCGCCGGCGGCACCCTTAACTTTCCGAAGAACCCTGGCGGTCGCAGCGGCAGCGGCGGCGGAAGAGGCAGTCGATGTACCTCGATGGCGATTCACCGGTCCGGCGAGTCTCGGGTGCCGGCTGGCCCCGTCAGCCGGACGGCGTCACTTCTCCCTCCGAAGGTCGTCCCCTCCGAAGCGTCATCGTGGACGCCGACCGGCTCGCGCGTCGGCACCTGCAACAACTGCTGCAGACTGAACCCGACATCGAGCTGGTTGCGGAGTGCGACGCGGGCGTGCCGGCGATGGAGATGATCGCGCTGGCCCGGCCGGACCTGGTGTTCCTCGAGATCCTCCTTCCCGACATCGACGGCTTCTCGCTCGGGGCCCGGCTCCGGCCGCACGTGCCGGGCGGCCTGGTCTATGTGTCGGACCGGCCGCAGGGGGCGCTCCAGGCCTTCGACGTGCACGCGCTGGCCTACCTGCTCAAGCCGGTCGGCGCCGAGCGGCTCCGCGCCGCGCTGGCCCACGCGCGGTCGCTCCTGCTGCCTGACCGCCGGGAAGCGGAGGAGCGGCTGGTGTCGCTGCTGGATCAGCGCGACGCCGAGCGGCAGCGGCGGAGCCGGCTGCTGATCCGGCAGGCCGACAGCGCGTTCTTCCTCCGCACCGAGAGCATCGACTGGATCGAGGCCGCCGACAAGCTGGTCCGCATCCACGCCGGGAAGCACGTGTACGAGCAGCGCGAGGCGCTGGCCCGGATCGAGCAGCATCTCGATCCCGACCAGTTCGTACGGGTAAGCCGCTCGGCGATCGTGAACATCGACCGGATCCGCGAGATCCAGCCCTGGTTCAACGGCGAGCACCTGGTTCTCCTGGACGACGATTCGCAGGTGCCGACCTCGCGCCACTATCGGCTGAATCTCCGGCGTCTCCTCGGCCGAGGCGACGGGCCGTGACGGGCGGCCGCGGCACGCTCCTGCTGCTGCTTGGCCTGACCGCCGTCCCGGCCTGCCACCACGCCAAGCATGACGGCCAGCCCACGCCCGACGAGGCACC
>DASSMN010000374.1:0-13047 GCA_035688885.1 Gemmatimonadales bacterium | reverse complement strand
GGGGCCGACCGCGACAAGCCGGGCCTATTGGAGACCGCCAACGGCGGCACTCTGTTTCTCGATGAGCTGACCGAAATGACCATGCCGCTGCAGGCCAAGCTCCTGCGGGTGATTCAGGACGGCGTGGTGCGGCGGGTCGGCAGCGAGCAGCACGATGCCGTGGTGGACGTCCGCTTCGTCTCCGCCACCAACCGGGAGCCGCAGGACGCGGTCGATACGGGCGTGCTCCGCGGCGACCTCTTCTACCGCCTGCGTGTGGTGCCCATTAAGCTGCCGCCGCTCCGGAAGCGGCCCGAAGACATTCCGCTGCTGGCCAACCATTTCCTCACCCTGTACTGGCAGCGTCATCGCCAGATGGGCGATCGGGTTCCTCGACTGAGCGACGCGAGCATCGCCTTCTTGCGTTCGCGCCCGTGGCGAGGCAACGTTCGAGAACTTCAGAACGTCATCGAGCACGTCGCCGTTCTCGCGGAGCCGGACCAGATCATCCAGCCGAACGACATTCCCGTCTACGACGACGGAGCGGAATGGCCGGCCGATACCGTGGTCAGCTCCAGCGTGATGGACGAGGCCTACCACGCGGCGAAGGACCGGGTCGTGGCTCAGTTCGAGAAGGAATACCTGACGCGGTTGGTGACGCGGGCCGGTGGCAACATGTCGAAGGCCGCGCGGCTCGCCAGCATCGATCGGACCACCCTCTACCGACTGATGGACAAGCACGCCTTTCACCGCGACGAGAGCCCAGGGCTGCCTGAGTGACCCCGGAGACGGCACTGCCCGGCACGACCAGCGGCGAGCGCCGCCGGGGGGCGACGGGTGGCGCCGCGCCGGTGCGGGTCTGGGATCCGGAAGGACCGTCGGGCGGCGCGATCGCCCCGGCCCTGTGGGATGCGCTGCGCGATGCCGTGCTGTGGGCCCACAACGAGTGGGAGCGCGCCATCGAGCATGCGGCGGCCATGGACGAGGTCACCGCCACCCTGGCCCAGGTCTGCGCCGCCATTCGGCAACAGGCCAGCGGACAGAATGCCGACCTCGGCACGCTGCCGCGCAACGCCCTGTCCCGCCGGCTGGTCGGGCTGGTGCGCTCGGCGTTTGTCGAACGGGCCCTCGCGCTCCCCTCGTGCGATGCCGGCCAGTTGCTGCGCATGTTCGCGGCGCTGGAGCAGGTCGGCCAACGGCTCGAGGCGGACTGGTCCCAGCACTTTGCCGACCGCCTATCGGGGCCTGATGGGCTCGAGCTCGTGGTGGAGGTTGCCCATGACCTTCGCTCCCCGCTCACCTCGATCCTGTTCCTGGCGGAAACCCTGCAGCGAGCGCGGAGCGGACCGGTCAATCCGGTGCAGGAACGCCAGCTCGGCCTGATCTACAGCGCCGCGTTCGGGCTGAGCTCGGTGGCGAGCGACGTGATCGAGCTGGCCCGTGGCGGCGATCGCCTGGTGGACCTCGACCCCATTCCGTTCTCCGTGGCCGACATCCTCGAGTCCGTGCGGGACATTGTGCAGCCGATCGCGGAGGAGAAGAGTCTGACCGTGCGGCTCACGCCGCCGGAAGCGGACTTCCGGATCGGGCACCCGGTGGCCCTGAGCCGGGTGCTGCTCAACCTCACGACCAACGCGCTCAAGTTCACGGCCGAGGGCTTCGTCGAGGTCGTCGCCCGCGAGGCCGGCGGCCGGGCGGTGGAATTTTCCGTGCGCGACACCGGTCGCGGCATCCCGCCCCAGAGCATGGCCACCTTGTACGAGCCGTTCCGGAGACGCCAGAAACCCGGTGAATACGCATTCTCCGGCTCTGGGCTGGGTCTGTCCATTTGCCGCAAGCTGGTGGAAGCGATGGGTTCGACCCTGGCCGTCGAGACCGCGGCGGGCTACGGTACCCGCTTCCACTTCGTGCTGGACCTCCCGCTCGCCGGCGAGCCCCAGTTCGGCTGATCGCCGCCCGCCCCTACCAGCGGTTCTCGAGCAAGGCTAAATTCTTCAGGCTGGCCACCTCCGGAACGTTCTCGCTGGCGCGCCCGGCGACCCGGCCGATCTCGCGCCGCGCCCTGGACCGACCGTTCCTCCCGGTGGCCCTTCAGCACACGACGACGACCCCTGGCGGGTGTCCGGGTCTTCGCGCACTCCTCGTTGCCCTGCCGCTGTTCCGGGTCCGGCCAGGTGCGTCGAGGGGGATGGCGCGGAACCGCGGCCCCCGAGACCGAGCGCTTTGTGAACCGACCTCTGATTCGGCCTGCCCGGCACCTGAGCCAGCCTCCGGTGCACGCTCCGAACGCGGCACTCCTGATCGACTTCGACAACGTCACCCTGGGCATCCAGAAGGACCTGACCAAGGAGCTTCGTACCCTCCTCAACAGCGACATCATCAAGGGCAAGGTCGCGGTCCAGCGCGCCTATGCCGACTGGCGCCGCTACCCCCAGTACATCGTTCCGCTCTCCGAATCGTCCATCGATCTGATCTTTGCCCCCGCCTTCGGGTCGAGCAAGAAGAACGCGACCGACATCCGCCTGGCCATCGACGCCATCGAGCTGGTGTTCACCCGTCCCGAGATCGGCACCTTCATCCTGCTGTCGGGCGACAGTGACTTCTCCACGATGGTCATCAAGCTCAAGGAGTATGGGAAGTACGTGATCGGGGTGGGGATCCGCGAGAGCGCGAGTGACCTCCTGATCCAGAACTGCGACGAGTACTACTCCTACAACGACCTGGCCGGACTGACCAAGGAAGTCGACACCCCGTCCATCCAGCGCGATCCCTGGGAGCTCGCGGGCGAGGCGGTGGCGCAGATGGCGCGCAACGGCGACGTCATGCGCTCGGATCGCCTCAAGCAGGTCATGCAGCAGATCGATCCCAACTTCGACGAGCGCAACGCCGGCTTCAACCGCTTCAGCAAGTTCGTGGTCGAGGCGGGCCAGAAGGGTGTCGTGCAGGTCACCAAGCTGGACAACGGCCAGTACGAAGTAGCACCGCCGGGTGGCGCCCCGCCGGCTCCGCCGGTTGCCGGCCGCCCACGGGAGGGCGCCGAGGGTTCGCGGGAGGATGGCGGTCGGCGAGGGCGGGGGAGGCGTGGGCGAGGACGGGAACGGGATCGCGAGCGGGCGCCGGGCCGGGAGCGTCCCGAGGAAGGGTCCGCCGAGGGCCGTGAGGCCCCCCGCGAGCCCCAGCGGGCTCGCGTGACGGACGGCTCCCTTAGCCTGGCCCGGGCATTCCAGCTCATGACCCAGGCGCTGACCGAGCTGCGGGCGCCGGTGCCCAATGAAGCGCTCCGGCTCCGGATGGTCGCGCTGCACGGCCGCGAAGACCCTTTGCTCGATGCCTCCCGCTTCCAGCGGTTGCTGCGCCAGGCCAACGACGCCGAAGTGGCCGATGTGCGAAAGGTCGGCGACGACGAGTACGAGGTCTCGCCCCATCGGATGGGAGTCGCGCCGCCGCCGACGCCGCCCGCTCGGGAGAGCGCGGCTCCGCCCGCCGGCCTCGAGCCGGCCACGGCGGACGCGGGTGATGCGGCGGCTCGGGAGAACGGTCAGCGGTTCGGGGTTCGATTCCGGCGTGGCTCGAGAGCTCCGCTTCGGACCGGCGAGATCCCGCTCATCGGGGTCGTGCAGATCGAGACGCCCGAGCCTGCGGCCGCCACTGCCGTGGCCGAGCCCGAGGAGGAGCCCTCGGCCGCGGCGCCCAAGAAGCCTCGACGCGCGCGCTCGCCGCGCAAGAAAGCGGCGGCGGCACCCGCTACGCACGAGGCGTCCGCCTCGGGCGAGGGGATCGCGGAATCCGCACCAGCACGGCCTCGTCGCCCGCGAGCGCGCGCCAAGAAGAAGGCGGAGTAGTCCTGCCGGGGGTCACCGGACGGGCAGCCACGCTGCCCGTCTCGTTTTTTCAGCGGTCGGCCGAGGTGGTTGCTCGCGAGCTGCTGGGCACCACGGTCGTCTCGAGGGTCGAGGGCTGCCGGACGGCCGGGCGCATCGTCGAGGCCGAAGCCTACCTCGGCCACGTGGATCCAGCGTCCCATGGCTACCGTCATCGCCGCCACGCCCAGAATGAGGCCCTGTACGGCCCCGCCGGGACCTGGTACGTGTACCTCTCCTACGGCATGCATTGGTGCGCCAACCTGGTGTGCGGCGTCCCTGGCGAGGCCAGCGCCGTGCTGTTGCGCGCGCTCGAGCCGGTGGAGGGCCTTGCGCTGATGCGGCGGCGTCGAGGCGGCGTGGTCGATCGCGAGCTCTGCTCAGGGCCTGGCAAGCTGTGTCAGGCCCTCGGGATTACCCGGGACCTGGATGGCTCGGCAATGCGGGGCTCGCGGGTCATCGTGCGCACCAGGCAGGCTGACTGGACGCCGTCCGTGCTGATCACGCCACGCATCGGCATCACGAAGGCAGCAGACTGGCCGCTGCGGTTTCTGATTGATGGATCCCCGTGGACCAGCCGGAAGGCGGACCGGCAGGCCGGCCAAGTCGGCGCTGATTGAGCTTTGGCTATGGGCGCGGATGGGCCGTGCTCTCGAGGCCTCGGCGTGGGATGCTTCGGCTCGCCTTTCAAGACCGAACAGACAGCGGGCGGTGGATCGAGTGATCCACCGCCCGCCGCCGTTTCATTCTTTCCGCCTGTCTGTCTATCCGACCGCCTGACAGTCGAGCTCAGTAGCCGCCGGCGCGTACGTCGTCGCGCGCGCTGCCGAGGCCGATGCGGAGGCCACCGGTGAAGGTGTGCGTGGGTCCATCGAGCAGCCGCCCGACCGCGACGATGCTGCCGGACGCGTCGTGGGCCGTCTGCTGCGAAGCGGCGCTGGTGATCTGGTACTGTCCGAACGCCATGAAGCGACCGACCTGGAACTGGAGGCCGCCGACCAGGGTCCCGAACCCGGCCGAGCCGATTTCCTGGGCGTCGCTCTGGAACGCGGCGGAGCTGGCGGGCGTCGGATTCACCACGTGGATGATGCCGTAGCCAACGCCGAGATAGGGCTGCGCGGCGGCGCGAATGGGAAACGCCATCAGCACGGCGGAGTAGCGGCGGATGTCATTGAACGTGACCGCCTGCGTCCCACCCGCATCGGTGTAGGCCGCGGTCTCGTTGTCGCCCACCGCCTCGTCGACCGAGAGCATGAGGCCGGTGCGCTTGGCCACGATCAGGGCGTGCCCACCGAAGGTGGGGATGCCGCTCCGGCCCTGGGTCGGCGTCTTGAAGAACAGCACGCCACCCTGGCCGCCGATGTACCACTGGAAGTTGCCGTTGCCCGGTGCCCGCTGTGCGGCGAGGTGGGCCGTGCCCAGGACCAGGGCCAGCGCGGCGGCCGGGATCGATCGAATGAGCGTGCGCATCACAGCCTACCTCCGTAAGGTGTTCCCGCCAGGGGAATCCTGGCGGCCGCCGTGCACCGTCGGCACGGGTCCGTCAAAATGCGGAATCTGCCGGAAATCGCGGGATCGGAGGGGGAACGGTGACCCGGCTAACTGCTTGCTGCGTGGCAGCTTATGTAAGCAGCCGCCGAGCCGTTCCCACCCGTCGGAGGGGGTGGAGGTGCAAGGTCGGGGCCAATGACGGGGAGCGCACGATACGCCGAACGGGCGGTGGGGTGCCGGTTCGAGCACCTCATCGCCCGGTGGTCCTGCCACGTTCTCGTCCTAAATCAGCTTCAGCTCTTGACCGACCTTCTTGAACGCGGCCAGCGCCTCGTCGAGGTCGTCGCGCGTGTGTGCTGCGGAAATCTGGCACCGGACTCGGGCTTGGCCCTGCGGCACCACGGGGAAGCCGAAGCCGGTAACGAAGACACCTTGCGAGAGCAGCATGTCGCTCATGCGGATGGCGGCGGCGGTCTCGCCCAGGATCACCGGGATGATCGGCGTCTCGCCGGGAAGCGGGTGGAAGCCGAGCTCGATCAGGCGCTCGCGGAAGTAGCTGGCGTTGGCACGCAGGGTCTCCACCCGCTCGGGGTGGGCCTCCAAGTACTCGACGCTGGCGAGCGCGCTGGCCGCGACGGTGGGGGGGAGCGCGTTGGAGAACAGCTGGGGGCGGGCGCGCTGGGTCAGGTAATCGCACACGGCCGCGGAGCCGGCCACGAACCCGCCGGCCGCGCCGCCCAAGGCCTTGCCCAGCGTCGAGGTGATGATGTCGACCTCCCCGACCAGGTCGAAATGCTCCGCCGTGCCTCGACCATATTTGCCGAGGACGCCGGTGGCGTGGGAGTCGTCCACCATCAGGACGGCGTCGTGGCGGCGGCAGAGCTCGAGCAGGTCCGGCAGCGGCGCGATGGAGCCTTCCATCGAAAACACGCCGTCGGTGATCACCAGTCGGGTGCGGCGGTCGCGCGAGGCGGTGAGCTTGGCCTCGAGGTCGGCCAGATCGGCGTGGCGGTACACGGCGGTCTGGCACTTGGTAATGGCCTTGGCGAGGCGAGCGGCGTCGATGATCGAGGCATGATTGAGCTGGTCGCTGATCACGATGTCGGATTCGCCGAGCAGGGTGGCGGGCACGGCCTCGTTGGCGTTCCACGCGCTCACGAAGCTGAGCGACGCGCCGGTTCCCACCAGCCTGGCGCACGCCGCTTCCAGCGCACGGTGCACCGTGAACGTGCCGCAGATGAACCTGACCGATGCCGTCCCGGCGCCCCACCGATCCAGGGCCGCCTTGCCGGCAGCGACGACCTCGGGCTGATCGCTCAGGCCGAGGTAGTTGTTCGACGACAGGATGATGACGTCGCCTCGACCCTCCATGCGCACCCGGGCCGCCTGCGGGCTGTCCAGGTAGTTGAGGCGCTTGTACACGCCGTCGCGGATGAACTGCTCCAGCTCGCCCTCGAGCCGGTGCTCGAACCCGTGACTCATGACCCCACCTCCAGGATCACCTTGCCGGCCTGCCCATCCTTGATCACCTGAATGGCCTCGCCGATGCAATCCAGCGGAAACCGGTGAGTGATGACCGGACGCGGGTCGAGCTGGCCCGCGCGCAGGAAGCGCCGCATCTCGTCCCAGGTCTCGTACATCTTGCGGCCGGTAACGCCGTAGAGGGTGAGCCCCTTGAAGATCACGTCGCGCGCGAAGTCCACCTCCGTCGTGCGGCTGGGCGTCCCGAGTAGATTGACCCGGCCTCCGAGTCGAGCCGCGGCGAACGCCTGCGCGTGCCCGCTCGGGTGGCCGCTCATCTCGCAGACCAGGTCCACGCCGTCGCCGCCGGTCAGCTCACGGACCCGGGCCAGCACGTCGTCCGAGCCGGGATTGAGCGTCACGTGGGCGCCCATCTGGCGAGCCAGCGCCAGGCGCATCGGATTGTAGTCGCTCGCGATCACGAGCGACGCCCCAGCGGCCCGGGCTACGCCCACCGCGAAGCACCCGATCGGGCCGCATCCGAGCACCAGTACCCGGCTCCCGGGCACTTCGGCCTCGAGGACGGTGTGCACGGCGTTGCCCAGCGGGTCCATGATGGCGCCGACTTCGGTGGGAATTCCGTCGAGCCGCATCACGTTGGAGGCGGGCATGACGATGAACTCGGCGAAAGCGCCGTCCCGATCCACGCCGATGATCTGGGTTCGCTGGCACAGGTGCGCGGCGCCCAGCCGGCACTGCAGGCAGTGGCCGCAGACGATGTGACCCTCCGCGGTCACCGCGTCGCCGACGGCCAGCAGCCCGGCCGCCTCGGCCTCGCGGCCGAGCTGCACGATCTCGCCGGCGAACTCGTGGCCGATGACGACGGGAGGCCGGAGCCGATTGCTGGCCCAGCTGTCCCATTCCCAGATATGGAGATCGGTACCGCAGACGCCCGCGTGGTGGACCCGAATCAGCACATCGCTGGGACCGCAGGTGGGCACGGGCACGTCCCGCACGACCATGCCGGGGCCCGGAGCTGGCTTGACGAGAGCGCGCATCGAGGCTCGGAAAGAAGTCGCGGGAATAGTAAGGCAGGCCGGGCGATAAGGCGACACGGTGGACCGAGCCGTGCTCGGGACGAGGCGCTCGCCGGGGTCGGCCGCTCGATGCCGTTCCGCGGCTTTACCCGGATCTCTTCTCGGCCTGGACGTACAAACACCCCCGAACCGAAGTCCGGGGGCGTTTCGGACCGCCGATCGATTGGCCGGCCCTGTGGCTTTCTCAGCTCGCGCGCGTCGGTCCGATCCGGCGCCTCAGGCCGCGTGCTCGGAGGGCACGTGGCGGTGCCAATGGTCGTCGCCGGCCTCCTCATCGGCCGCCCAGAGGTAGGCCCAGAAGCGGACCGGCTTGGGCGCCGGCGCGCCGTTTTTGATCACGATGCCGAGCGGAGCATCCGGGGCGACACCTTGGCGAGAGCTCATATGGCGATCCTGGTCGACCGAGGTTGGGGGGACGCCATATAAAAAAGGCACCTCTCGTGCCATCGGAGGTGCTCAACCTAACCGCTTGAATTCAGTTGGTTTGCTTAGAACCCCAAGCGCCGATCCGCGTCGTTATGACGCAGTGGATCGGCGCACCTCCGTGTTGGGCGGACACGCCGGCGCCGCCAGCAGCAGACCGTCAGGACGACGGGGGCCACCCCGCCGCTTCCGGCGGCCGCCTTCCTCGACGGACCATCCATCATAGAACGCGAGCAGCGACTCCGGCGCGATGGAGGGGCAGCAAGGCAGGATGACGTGCACGGCGCCGGGCCGGCTGTGGCGCTGCAGGTCGGCGAGAAACTCCATTCGGCAGGTGGCGCCAAGATCGAGCAACGCGCTCGGGTCGAGCACGACCAGATCGAGCTCGCGCGGCAGGTCCACGAATTCGGGCAAGCATGGGCCGGCGTGCGCTACATAGCCCTCGAACATGCTGCCGAGGGACTCCTCCGCCATGCGGGACTCCACTCGCTCGACACAGCCGAGGTCGCCGGCCAGAAACGTGACGACGGTGTCGTAAGCGGCGAGCAGGTACGCCGCGGGTTCCGCGCCGATACCGACGACCAGGGTTACGTCCTCGGGCTCGAGGCGCGGGAGCACGCGGGCCAGCGCGGACGCGGGCTCCAGGCCCCAGTGGGTCGGCGTCCGCTGCGCCTCCCGCAGCTTCACGAAATGCCGCCGCCATCGGCTGTAGGGCCGGAGGGAGAGCCGCTTCATGATGAGTCGGTCGACCGACTCGAGCATCAGCACTTCGGTCAGCAGGAACTGACCTTCGGCGGCCGACTGGAGCTCGGCGGCGGCCTCGTCACCCAGCCGCAGCAGCTCGTCCCGTCCGATGGAGTTCTTGTAGCCTTCGATCCGCTGGAGAATGTATTCCTGATAGTACTGCTTGTCCGAATAGGGCGAGCGCCGCCGGCGCGACGTGTGGCGCACCTGGGTGGCGTTCAGCACGCGACCTCGGCGCGGGCGGCGCGCAACGTCGGAGTGGAGCGAAGCGGTTGGGGCGCGGAGTCTTCGGCGAGCATCGCAATGCAAAGTCATACACCGGCCCGGCGGTGTCAATGCGAGGCACGGAAGAATCCTTCGCGCCGGCTCACTCCGACTGCAGCACGGCGCCCTTGAGATAGCTGGTTTCGGGGATGGTGAGCACTTCGGGGTGGTCGATGCCCTGGCCAAGCACTCGGCGGAGGAACATCCGGCGCCCGCTGTCGGCCGCGGCGTCGGCCAGCATCGCGAGAAACTCGGGAAGCCGGACGTGGAACGAGCAGCTGGCCGTGAGCAAGGTGCCGCCGGGCGAGAGGCAGCGCATGGCCCGCAGGTTGATTTCGTGGTAGCCGCGGAGCGCCGCCGCGACGGTCGCGCGGCTCTTGGCGAAGGCGGGAGGATCGAGGACGATGGTGTCGAAGCGCTCGCGGGCGCGGGCGAAGGCGCGCAAGGTCTCGAAGGCGTCGGCCTCGCGCCACTCGATGTTGGTCCGACCGTTGAGAGCCGCGTTGGCCGCGCCCCGGGCCAGCGCGTCGCCGCTCAGGTCCAGGGCCAGGACCGAGGCGGCTCGGCGGGCCAGGTGCACCGCGAACGAGCCGTGGTAGGCGAAGCAGTCGAGCGCCCGTCCGCCGGGCGCGGCGAGCTCGCCGGCCAGCACGCGATTGGGCCGCTGGTCGAGGAACGCGCCGGTCTTCTGCCCGTCCCACGGCGCCGCCAGGTAGCGGACCGTGCCCTCGCGGACCTCGATCTCCCGCGGTACGCTGCCGTGGGCCAGCTCGATGGCTTCGCTCAGCCCTTCCCTCCGCCGCACGGCGGCGTCGTTGCGCAGGAGCAGGCCCTCGGGCTGGAACAGCTCCACCAGCGCGGCCACGATCGGCTCGCGCAGGGTCTCGAGGCCGGCCGACAGGAGCTGCGCCACCAGCCAGCGGTCGTAGCGGTCCACGATGAGCGACGGGAGGCCGTCGGCCTCGCCGTGCACCAGGCGCCAGGCGGACGCGTCGATGTCGGCCCGGCGGGCGGCGCTCGTTGCCAGGCGCTCGCGCCACCACGCCTGGTCGATGGGGCGATCGGTGCGCTCGAGGAGCCGAAGGCGAATCTCGGATCGTGCGGAGTGGAGCGCCTGGCCGATGAACCGGCCCCGCGGATCCTCGACGGCTACGACGCCCGCCGGCGCCTGACCCGTAGTCACGTCGCTGCGATAGATCCAGGGATGCCCGCGAACCCAGCGTTCGGCGCCGCGCGCGGTGACGCGCACGGCGGTCACGCGCGGTCGGGCCGGAGGACCGTGGCTCCGCGCAGGTAGCAGTGCTTGATTTCCGCGCGGGTCCGCGAGGTGTAGGCGTGCACCAGCAGGCGGATGCACTTGGGAAGCGAGCCCGGCACGGGGATCTCGGTGGCATGGAGCAGCGCCACGATGTTCCAGCCGAACTCTTCGGCGGCGCGGGCCGGAAACGCCGCGTCGAGGTCGCGGGTCACCGTAAAGAGTCCGCTCACGATGTCGTCCGGCTCGAGATCGTTGGCCGCGATGAGGGTGCGGAGGAGCTCATCGGTGGCCGAGAGGATCTCCGCCGCATCGTTGCGGCCCACGGTCGTGGCGCCGCGAATGCCCTGCAGGCGAGGGGTGGGCACGGTCATGGCACCTAATGTAGCGGCATTGGTTCGGCTGATGCTCGTGTCCGACGACCGCCTGCTCGAGGGTCGTGATCTCGTGGCGCTCGCCCGGCAGGCGGTGGCCGGTGGCGCCAGCTCGGTTCAGCTCCGGCTCAAGCACGCCGCGCCCAGAGAGCTGGTGGCGCTCGCGCGGGCGCTGGTGGAGGCTTTAACGGTTCCGGTACTGGTGAACGATCGGCCGGACGTGGCCATCGCCGCCGGCGCGGCCGGCGTGCATCTGGGCCCGGACGATCTGCCGGTAGCGCGGGCCCGCGCGCTCGCCCCGCCAGGATTCGTGATCGGCGCCTCGGTCGGGTCGGTTGCGGAGGCGGTGGGCGCCCACGCGGCCGATTACTGGGGAATCGGCCCCTGGCGCCTCACCGCGACCAAGGCCGATGCCGGCGAGGGTCTCGGGGCGGAGGGGTTCGCGCGGCTGGTCCGACTCGCCGGCGGCCGCCCGTGTCTTGCGATCGGCGCCGTGCGGCCCGAGGATGCGCCGTTGATCAGAGCGGCGGGCGGGGCAGGGCTGGCCGTGGTGTCCGGTCTGCTGGCGGCGAACGACGTGCGAGCGGCCGCCGCCGACTATGTGAGCCAGTGGTCCGCGGGCGTGGCGGCTTCCTCATCGCCGCGGCCAAACCGCCCCGGCCCCTAGGGCGAACGAGTGGCCCGGACCTTCGCGATGTTGCGAAGGTGCTCGGTGTAGCTCTTGGCGAACAGGTGGTGTCCGTCGGGGCCGGCCACGAAGTAGAGGTAGGGCACCTTGGCCGGGTACAACGAGGCCTCGATGCTTCGCTGGCTGGGCGAGTTGACCGGACCGGGCGGCAGGCCCGGATGCAGGTACGTGTTGTACGGCGAGGCGAACTGGTAGTCGCGCTCGTAGAGCCGGCTCTTTCGTCGTCCGGTGGCGAGAAAGATGGCGTACTGGATGGTCGGGTCCGCCTGGAGCGCCATCCCGATCCGCAATCGGTTGTGGTATACGCCCGCGATGGTCTCCCGCTCGTCGTCCGCCCGCGCCTCCCCTTCGACGATCGAGGCGAAGGTGACCAGCTGAACCTGGGTCATCCCGATGGAATCGAGCCGGGCCGTCCAGCTCGGCTGCCAGCCGGCCTTGAAGCTCTGAGCCATGATGCGGACCAGCTCGCCCGCGCCGACGCCCATGGGGAGGGTGTAGGTCTCGGGGCGGAGGAACCCCTCGAACGACCGGACGGGAACTCCCAGGATGGCGCTCGCGGCCGCGCCGTCCGATGCGGCGGTGGCGGTGGAGTCCTCGGGAATGCCGAGCCGCTCCGACGCCAATGCCGCGACCTCGGGAATCGTGAGCCCTTCCGGGACCGTGAACTTCTGGGAGACCGCGGCGCCCTTGGCCAGCACGTTCAGCACCTGCCAGGAGGTCGTGCCCGGGGGGAACTGATACACACCGGCCTGGACCGACCGGTCGAGCCGCCGCACGCGGGCGATGAGTCGAAACACCCGCCGGTTCGAGATGACGCCGTGCGCCGCGAGGGTATCAGTGACGGCGCCAAAGGAGGTGCCGGGCGGAACGGTCACGCGCTCGTCGCGCGTGTTGGTGCCGCGACAGGCGACCGCGCCCAGGAGCAGGGCGACACCACAGGCGGCCACTCGTGAGCCCCGTCGGCGGGCCCGGGCGGGCCCTCGGCCGGACATCATGCTCGACCTTCGCGGAGGCGATGCGCCTCGAGATAGTGCTGCAGCACCACCGCCGCGGCCAGCGCGTCCACGTCCTCCCGGCGCCCCCGGGTTGAGCCACCCTGTTCCCGGATGGCGGCCAGCGCCCGTGCGGTGCTCATGCGCTCGTCCCACAACTCGACCGGCAGCCCGGTGCGCCGGCCGATCGCCTCGGCGACCTGGCGGGCGCCGGCGGCGCTCTCGCCTTCGGCGCCTTCGGCGGTGAGCGGCAGGCCGACCACGAGGCCGACCGGCGAGTGCTGCGCGACGAGCTCCAGGAACCGCGGCATGGGAAACCGCTTGCCGGCGCGGCGGACCAGGGTCTCGAGCGGGGTGGCGATCACCTGGGACTCATCGCTGAGCGCCAGTCCGATCCGCACGTCGCCCCAGTCCACGGC
>DASSMN010000318.1:0-4450 GCA_035688885.1 Gemmatimonadales bacterium | reverse complement strand
CGCGGGCGGGGGGACCAGGGTCCTCCCGCTCGCGCCTAGCCAGCCGCCTGGCCGCGCACTACTATCGAAGTTCCCCTTTCCCTCAGTTTCGCGTGACCCAGCACGTCCTCACCCAAGCGCCGGACCCGGTGGCGGCGGCCTATGACGGCATGATCCGCCTGCTATCCGGGTATACGGTCACCGAGGAGGTGTACCGGGGCCGCAGGCGGGTCGTCTATCGGGCGACGCGCGACCGTGATGGAGCCAGGGTCGTCCTCAAGACCCTGGTCGGAGGCTCCGAGGGCTCCGGCGCCCTCCGCCGGGAATTCGAGCTCATGCGGAGCATCGAGCTCGACGGAGTGCCGCGGGCCATCGAGCTCGTCGCCGCGGGAGATCAGGAGATCCTCCTGCTCGAGGACGCCGGGCCCATGCGCCTCAAGGCCTTTGTTCCGGCCGACGGGCTCGATCTCGGGTCCTTTCTGCCGCTCGCGATCCAGCTCGCCGAGATCGTGGGGGGGCTGCATCAGCGGAAGCTCATCCACAAGGACATCAATCCCAACAACATCCTGATCGACCCGGACACCGGTCGCCTGGCGCTCGTCGACTTCAGCATCGCCTCCCGGACGCCCGCCGAGCACCAGGACCCGCGCCACCCGAGCGTGCTCGAAGGCACCATCGCCTACCTGTCGCCCGAGCAGACCGGCAGGATGAACCGGGACATCGACTACCGGACCGACTTCTACTCGTTGGGTGTGACGTTCTATGAGATGCTAACCGGTGGGCTCCCCTTCGAATCCGATGATCCGCTCGAGGTGATCCACGGCCACATCGCCAGAACGCCGCCCTCTCCGCGGGAGCGGCGGCCGGCGATCCCGCTCCCGCTCTCCGACATGGTCATGAAGCTGCTCGCGAAGGCCGCCGAGGAGCGGTATCAGAGCGCCGCCGGCCTCGTGGCGGACCTGTCTCAGTGGAAGACCGAGTGGGACGCGGGCCGCGAGCTCGGCGCGGCGGCGTCGGGCCGGAGCGACGTCGGCGATCGCTTCCTGCTGCCCCAGCGGTTCTACGGGCGCGAGCCGCAGCTGGCCCAGCTTCTTGAGGCGTTCGAGCGGGTCGGCGAGGGCCCGAGCCAGTTCCTGCTCGTCTCCGGCTACGCGGGAGTGGGCAAGACCTCCCTGATCCGCGAGCTGTATCGGCCGTCGGTGGGTCGCCATGGGCGCTTCGTCGCCGGGAAGTTCGACCAGGTCGCCAGCGTGCCGTACGGCGCCCTGCTCCAGGCATTCCGCGACCTGATCCAGCAGATCCTCACCGAGGACGAGGACCAGGTGAGGGCCTGGCGGACCCGGCTCATCGAGGGACTCGGCCCCGGCGCGGCCGTGCTGGCCGAGGTGGTCCCCGAGTTCGCGGCCGTCCTCGGACCGCAGCCGCCGGCCCCGGCCCTGGGCACCATCGAGACGCAGAACCGCTTCCGGCTGGTCATCCGGAACCTGCTGCGGCTCCTGGCTCGGAAGCAGCATACGCTGGTCGTCTTCCTCGACGACCTGCAGTGGGCCGACAGCGCGACGCTCAACCTGCTGGAGCCGCTGCTCTCCGACGGCGAGATCGAGGCGCTGATGCTGATCGGCGCCTACCGCGACGGCGAGGTCGGCCCGACCCACCCGTTGACCCGCCTCCTGGGTCAGCTGGAGACGGCGGGCGTGGCCATGCGGCGCGTGCCCCTCGCGCCGCTCGCGCTGCCCGATCTCGCCAGCCTGGTCCGCGACGCCCTGCACTGCGACCTCGACGCCGCCGAGCCGCTGGCGCGCCTCGTGGCCCGGAAGACGGGCGGCAACCCCTTCTTCGTCGGGCAGTTCCTCAAGGCGCTGCGCGAGGCCGAGCTGCTCCGCTTCGACTACGAGCGGGAGCGCTGGACCTTCGAGATGGATGCCATCGCGGGCGCGGGGATGACCGACAACGTCATCGACCTGATGACCCGGAAGATCCAGCGGCTCTCGCCCCGGACCCAGCGGGTGCTGACGCTGGCCGCGATCATCGGCAACCCGTTCGACCTGCCCACCCTCGCCATCGTGAGCGAACAGCCCGCCGACGAGGTCGCCGAGGACCTGGCGGACGCGATCGAGGAGGGACTGGTCCTGCCGATTCCAGCATCCGCCGCGTACGTCTTTCTGCACGATCGGGTGCAGCAGTCGGCCTACGCGCTCATTCCCTCCGAGCAGAAGCAGATGGCGCACCTCACGGTGGGCCGGCTGCTGCAGTCCGGCAGCGAGCGCGACCAGGGCGACGAGCGCCTCTTCGACATCGTGCACCATCTCAATCGCGGCCGCGCGCTCATCCACGACCCGGCCGAGCGCCTCGCGCTCGCCCGCCTCGACCTGAGCGCCGGGCAGAAGGCCAAGGCCGCCACGGCGCACGACGCAGCTCTGGGCTTCCTCACGGCGGGACTGGAGATGGTGGGCGAGGAGCTGTGGCAACAGGACTACGAGCTCGCCTTCGCGCTGCGTCTCGAGGCCGCCGAGTCGCAGTACCTGTGTGGCAACTACACGGCGGCGGAGGAGCAGTTCGCCCTGCTGCTCGGGCGGGCGGCGAGCAACCTGGACAAAGCCAAGGTCTATCGGCTGCGGAGCCTGCAGTACGAGAACATGTCGCGCTACGCCGACGCACTGGCGACTGCCCGGGAATGCCTCCGGCTCTTCGGGGTCTCCTTCCCCGATACGGCGGAGGAGCGGCAGGCGGCGCTCGAGGGCGAGATGGCCGCCATCCGCTCGCTGCTGGGCCCGCGTCCCATCTCGGCCATGGCCGATCTTCCGGTCATGACCGACCCCGCGACCCGCACGGTGATGGGGATCCTGACCGATGCCTGGGCCTCCACCTACATCCTGGGCGAGCCGGTGCTGGCCCGGCTGATCTCGGCCGTGATGGTACGGCTGTCGCTGGTCCACGGGAACGCCGAAGAGTCGGCCTACGGGTACGTGACCCACGCGATCACGGTCGGCCCGGTGCGGGGCGAGTACCGGGACGCCTACGAGTTCGGCCGCCTGGCCCTGAGCGTGAACGACCGCTTCAACGACCGACGCCGGCGGGCGAAGATCCACCAGCAGTTCCATGCCCACGTCAATCTCTGGTCCCAGCCTATGGCGAGCTGCCTCCCCTACGCCCGGGAGGCCTGCCGGAGCGGGCTCGAGAGCGGCGATTTCCTCTACGCTGCGTACGGCGCCGCCACCGAGACCTGGCCGGCGATGCTGTCGGCCCCGGACCTCGGCCGGTTCGTGGAGGACTACAGCGCGAACCTCGCGTTGATCCAGCGGCTCAAGGCCGTGGCCTTCGCCGATTCGGTCAAGCTCTTGATCAATTGGGCCCGGGCGCTGCAGGGGCGGACCCGCGGACCGCTCTCGCTGTCCGATGACACCTTCGACGAAAGCCAGTACGTCGACGCCTATCGCGGCAGCCCCTTCTTCACCGCCATCCATGCCGTGACGCGGCTGCAGCTCTGCTGTCTGTTCGAGGATCTCCCCGAGGCGATAGACGCCGCGCGGACGGCCCGTGGCGTGGTGCCGCATCTGTCCGGCACCATCTGGCCGATCGAGTTCGGGTTCTGGAACGGACTCACGCTGGCGGCGGCGTACCCGCAGGCCCCCGCGGAACAGCGCGCCGCCTGGCTCGCGGAGATCGATGCGGCGCGGCGGAGTCTCGCCGCCCTGGCCGAGCATTGTCCCGAGAACTTCCTCAGCCAGTCGCTGCTGCTCTCGGCGGAGATGGAGCGGATCGCCGGTCGCGCCTCCGCCGCGCAGGAGCTCTACGAGCAGGCGATCGCCCGGGCCGAGGAGAGCACCGTGCTCCGGCAGCAGGGCCTCGCCAACGAGCTGTGCGCCAGGTTCTGGCGGGACCGGGGCCAGCACGGGGTCGCCGCGGCGTATGTCGCGGCCGCTCGGCGAGCCTACGCCGAGTGGGGGGCGGCGGCCAAGGTCGCTGACCTGGATCGGCGCTATGGACCGACGCCCGCCGGGCCCGCGCGGGTCGCCGCGCCCGATACCACCGGGTCCACCACCCTCGCGGAAGTGAGCAGCATCGATCTCGCGACGGTGGTGAGGGCCGCGCGGGTGCTGGCCGGCGAGATGGAGCTGGATCGGCTCCTCACCAAGATGCTGTCGATCGCGATCCAGAACGCCGGCGCCGAGCGCGGCGTGCTGGTGCTGGAGCACGACGGCGCTCCGCGGGCTCACGCCCAGGGGTCGGGCGATCGGATCACGGTGGCGCCCCAGGGCACGCCCCTGAGCGGCACCGACGCCGTGCCGGTGGTGATCGTGAACCAGGTCCGGCGGACGGTCGAGGGGCGGGTGCTGGCCGACGGGCGGGCCGACGAGCGCTATCGGCACGATCCCTACGTGCTCGCCCGGCAGCCGCGCTCGGTTCTCGTCGCCCCGCTGGTCAACCAGGGCCGGCTGCTCGGCATCGTATACCTGGAGAACAATCTCGC
>DASSMN010000197.1:0-3556 GCA_035688885.1 Gemmatimonadales bacterium | reverse complement strand
ACCGTGTCGGGCCGGGTGGTGTAGACCCGGATGACCGGCTCGTCCGCGTCGCCGTCGGACTGCGGCACCGCCGCCGCGAGCGGGAAGTCCAGCTCCGCCCCCTCCGAGCGCCCCAGCCAGTTCCGCTGCGCCGTCGTCGTGCTGTCCGACCAGTCCATCTTCTCCTTGTCGTCCAGGTCGGCCAGCAGCCGGTCGGCGTACTCGGTGATCCGGAAGAACCACTGCTCCAGCACCCGCTGCTCCACCGCGTTGCCGCAGCGCTCGCAGTGGCCGTTGATGACCTGCTCGTTGGCCAGCACGGTCTTGTCGAAGGGACACCAGTTGACCGCGGCGGACTTCTTGTACGCCTTCCCCGCCTTGAAGAGCTGCA
The DNA here is from genome assembly GCA_035688885.1 of Gemmatimonadales bacterium. Lineage (GTDB taxonomy): Bacteria > Gemmatimonadota > Gemmatimonadetes > Gemmatimonadales > GWC2-71-9 > CAVVWJ01. Next base: position 3,186 of record DASSMN010000197.1, on the reverse strand, counting down.
GGAAGACCCACTGGGTCCACTTGTAGTACCCGGGATCGGTGGTCGAGAGCTCGTGCCGCCAGTCGAACATCCCGCCGATCCGCTTCAGCTGGCGGCGGAAGTTCTCGATGTTCCTGGGGATCAGGATGGCGGGGTTGATCCCCATCTTGATCGCGTAGTTCTCGCTGTGGATCCCGAAGGCGTCGTAGCCGATCGGCTCGAAGACGTCGTAACCCTGCAGCCGCTTGAACCGGCCGTAGACGTCGCTCCCGGTGAACGCGAACATGTTCCCCACGTGCAGCCCCTCGGCCGAGGGGTAGGGGAACATCATGAGGTTGTAGAACGGCCGCTTGGCGCGCTCGAGGTCGGGCTCGTTGGTGTGGTCCTCCGCCCAACGAGACTGCCACTTGGCTTCGACGGCCTCGGGATTGTAGCTGTCGGCCGTAGGAGGCGCGGAGGGCGCGGGGGCGCGGGGCTTGCCGGTGTCGGTCATAAGAGGGCTAAATCTAGCCGGGGAGACGGGTTACCGCGAGGCGTGAGGGCTTCACATCGTCTTCATCTTCCCATCATCCCCCGCCGATAGCTTGAGCCCATGAGGTCTATCCCGTCCCGACCGGCCAGCCGATCGGGGCCGTACCCCTGCAAACGGTCGGCATCATGACGACATCAGCCACAGCACCCATCCAGGAAGCCGGACATCCCAAGGCAGCGGTCGCCATTCCCGCGGCCCTGGTGGCCGAACACGACACGATCCACCAGCGGCTGGTGCGCGCCACCGCGGCGGCCGGCCGGACGGGCGAGGCCGCGCGCGAGCTGGCTCGGGTGCTTCATCTCCATTTCGTACGGGAGGAGCAGATCGCGCTGCCGCCGCTCGGCCTGCTGGCGCCCCTCGCTCGAGGCGAGTTCACGCCGGACATGCTGTCTGTGCTGGCGATGACGGACGCCCTGCGCGACGAACTGCCGCGAATGCTGGAGGAGCACGAGGGCATCCGCGCGGCCACCGCCCGCCTGGCCGAGGCCGCCCGGCTCGAGTCCGATGCCGAGGTCGAGGACCTCGCCCTGACCCTGGCCGCGCACGCCCGATCGGAGGAGGAGCTCTTCTATCCCGCGGCTGTCCTGGTGGGCGAGATCGTCAGGGCGCGCGCCGCGGCCCACGCCGTCTAGGGCCGGCGGCCGATCCATGCTCTACCTCTGGCTCAAGGCGTTCCACCTCGTCGCCGTGGTGAGCTGGTTCGCCGGCCTGTTCTACCACGGCCGGCTCCTGGTGTATCACGCCGAGGCGCTGGCATCGTCCGAGCCGTACCGCGACGTCCTCGCCGCCCAGTACCGGCGCATGGAGTCGCGGCTGTTCCGCATCATCATGAATCCCGCCATGGGACTCACCCTGCTCACCGGGGGCGCCATGCTCCTCACCGGCATGGGCGCGAGCTATCTCACCCAGCCGTGGCTGCTCGCCAAGCTGCCGCTGGTGGCGCTGGTGGTCGCGCTGCACCTGGGTCTGCGGCGCATCATGCTGGACCTCGCGGCGGGCCGGGCGAGCTGGACCGCCGATCGGCTGCGGGTCCTGAACGAGGCGCCGACGCTGCTGCTCGTCCTCATCACGATCCTCGCCGTCTTCAAGAGCGCCACCTCCTGGCTCGGCGTCGGCATCGCCGGAGCGGTGCTGGTCGGCGCGCTCTGGCTGGGCATCGGCAGGTATGCCCTGCACCGGCGCCGGCACGATCTCCGCTCCTCACCGAGCGTCACCACTCATGCCTGACGCGCCCGTGCCGGCGGAGCTGATCGCCCGCTACGACGTACCGGCCCCCCGGTACACCAGCTATCCCACCGTGCCCGCCTGGACGGCGCCGTTCGGGCCGGCCGACTACCGGGCCGCGCTGGCGGAGCTGGCCGAAGCCGAAGGGGAGTCGCTCGCGCTGTACGTGCACATCCCCTTCTGCGAGTACCGCTGCCATTACTGCGCCTGCAACGTCACCCTCGCCCGGCGCGGGGAAGTCGCCGACCACTACCTCGAGCGGCTGGAGCGCGAGCTGGATCTCGTCACCGAGGTCCTGGGACGGCAGCGGCGGCCGCAAGAGCTCCACCTCGGTGGCGGTACCCCGAATTTCCTCACCGTCGAGCAGAGCAACCGGCTGGCGGGAATGCTGGAGCGCCGCTTCGCCCTGGGGACCGAGGTCGAGCGCTCGATCGAGGCCGACCCCCGCCTGGTGTCCCGGGAGCAGCTCGCGGGGCTGCGCGTGCTGGGCTTCAGGCGGATCAGCTTCGGGGTGCAGGACTTCGATCCCGTGGTGCAGGCCGCCATCGGACGGGTTGAGCCGGAGGCGGTCGTCCACCAGGCCGTGGAGCTGGCGCGGGAGACGGGATTCGAGGGCGTCAACCTGGACCTGGTCTACGGGCTCCCGAGCCAGACACCGGCGCGCTTCGAGCGCACCCTGCGCGAGACACTCGCGCTCCGGCCCGATCGGATCGCCTGCTACAACTACGCCCACGTGCCGACGCTACGGCACAACCAGCGGCTCATCGACGCCGGCTCGCTCCCCTCGCGGGACGAAAAATTCCAGCTCTTCCGGATGGCCGTGGATGCGTTCACCGGCCACGGATACCAGTGGATCGGCCTCGACCACTTCGCCCGGGAGGACGACGAGCTGGCGCGAGCGGCTCGCGAGGGACGGCTGCGGCGGGACTTCATGGGGTACACCACGCGCGAGACCGGGCACCTCCTCGGCTTCGGCATGAGCGCCATCGGAGACGTCGCCGGACGCTTCGTGCAGAACGTGCCGCGGACCGGGCAGTACCAGCGGGAGCTCGACCGGGGGGAGCTGCCGGTCGAGCGCGGCCACCGTCTGAGCGACGATGACAAGGGCCGCCGGCAGGCCATCCTCCGGCTGATGTGCCAGCTCGATCTGCCCTACCACATGCTGCCGGCGCCGGCGGACGAGAGCGCCGGCCGGCTGCGGCCGCTGGTGGACGATGGACTGGTCGCCGAGAGCGGCGAGAGCTACCAGGTGACGCCGATGGGCCGGTGGTTTCTCCGGAACATCGCCCTCGCCCTGGATGCGTATCTGCCGCGGCAGACGGCCGGGGATCGGCCGGTATTCAGCCGGGCCATCTGACGCCGTCTCAGTCGTCGTCGGATGCTTCTCCTCCGGACTCCGCTTGCGCCGTCTCCCCGGCGGCTTCACCCCCCGCGGGACCAGGAGCCGCATA
>DASSMN010000636.1:0-3219 GCA_035688885.1 Gemmatimonadales bacterium | reverse complement strand
CGAACAGGATGCGACCGCGCCAGGCCCCGTCCTCCCCATGACGGAGCACGAGGCGAACGGGGACACTCTGACCTTCAAAGCGAATAGGGGGGAGATCGTGAACGACTGCTTCGTGGAGCGCCGGGACTGCTTGACGTGCCGGTTGAGCGGACATGCCATCCCAGGGTTTAGTTTGGGACAAGATTATACGGGAGCCGGAGTTACGCAATAGCGACCTGGCCACCAACCCCTCACCACCCCGAGCACGGAGCACAGAGCAGTACGTTGCGGTGCTCCGCGCAGAACCGAAGCGAACTGCTCCCTGCTCCGTGCTCCCTGTTCCGTGCTCCCTGCTCGGTTGAATCAGCGGTCAGATGTGGAACGGCACCGGCATGAACGTGAGGAGGAACAGCGCCAGCGCCGCCCATGCCAGCAGGCGACGCGAGCGTGGCAACGGACGGCTCGCCTCCAGCACCGTCGGGTGATCGAGCCGCCCACGCGACACCGCCAGCACCAGGCCCGCCCAGATGTACCAGCCGGACCACCAGGATCCCAGCAGCAGCACCACGATCCAGAAGCCCAGCGCCGCGCGCCGGTGCCAGCGCGGCAAGGCGGCGTACAGAATGTGGCCGCCGTCGAGCTGCGCCATCGGCATGAGGTTGATCATCGTCACGAACATCCCCAACACGCCCGCGAAGGCCAGCGGGTGCACCAGGACCGGCCCGAGGCCGCCGTGCACCGCCCAGCGCGCCAGCAGCGTGACGAACGAGTCGCCCAGGTGCAGCAGTTCCGGCCCGGACCCGACCGCCAGCAGCATCCCGCTCATGCCGCCGGCGCGCGGCAGCGGATGGGACAGGTGCAACCCGACGAGCAGCGTCGGCAGCGCGAGCGCGAATCCGGCCAGCGGTCCCGCCACTCCCACGTCGAACAACTGCCGCCGGTCCGACAGCAACGTCCGCAGTCTGATGAAAGCGCCCATGGTGCCGATGAACGAAGGCCACAGAGGGACGGGGAGGAAGTAGGGGGGTGAGACGTCGAGCAGGTAACGGCGCGCCGTCACGTAGTGTCCCAGCTCGTGCGCCAGCAGGATCGCCATCAGCGGGATCGAGAACGCCAGTCCGCTGAGCAGCGCGTGCCCCGGGTCGCCCGAGAATGCGAGGCGGCCCCGGAGCAGTCCCCAGCTGTCGTCGACCGTCGCCCGTCCCTGGAGCACCGCCCCGGCGATCGTCGTCGTGACGAGCGTGAGGACGAACAGCGCGACGTGCAGCCACCAGCGCTCCGGCGCCACGCGCACCCGGCGCGTCAGGACGAGCCAGCGGCCCCCGGCCTCGTCCGACCAGTAGTAGTCGCCCGGCCAGGCGGCGAGCGCGTCGGCGAGGGCGGCCGAGGGCGCTGCGTGAGCCGGATGTACAAGCGCATCAACGACTTCCCTGTCCCGCAGGGGCGTCGTCCGCCAAGCGAGGAGGAAGGGCGTGAGGCCGGCCGGGCCGCCCTGATCTTGACTAGAGGGCACCGGAACCCCTATGATAGCGCCTGCACACCGGTTACGACCCTTACGCTTCCATAGATCAACGCGTTCACCACCCTGCCAGGGGTAAACCCTGCCCGCTGTTGCCCAACGGAGTCTCCGCCCACGTGGATATCGCTGAGCTGAAACGGAAGTCCGTCGCGGAACTGCACGCGATGGCCGAGAGCCTCAACATTCAAAACTACTCGGGGCTCCGCAAGCAAGACCTGATCTTCCGCATCGAGCAGTCGCTGCTGGACACCGATACGGTGCTGCGCGGCGAAGGCGTGCTCGAGATCCTGCCGGAAGGCTACGGCTTCCTCCGCAGCCCCGACTGGAACTACCTCTACGGGCCCGACGACATCTACGTGAGCCCGAGCCAGATCAAGCGATTCGATCTGCGCACGGGCGACACCATTCTCGGGCAGGTCCGGCCGCCGAAGGAAGGGGAGCGCTATCTGGCGCTCCTCAAGGTCGAGACGGTCAACAGCGAGGAGCCCGAGAAGGCGAAGCACCGGGTCGCGTTCGACAACCTGCGACCGCGCTACCCCGAGGAGCGGATCCGGCTGGAGCGCAAGGATGGCGACCTCTCGATGCGGGTGATGGACATCCTCTGCCCCATCGGCAAGGGCCAGCGCGGACTCATCGTCTCGCCTCCCAAGGCCGGCAAGACGATCCTCATGCAGAAGCTCGCCAATTCGATCATCGAAAACCATCCCGAGATCTACCTCATCGTGCTGCTCATCGACGAGCGACCCGAGGAGGTGACCGATATGGAGGAGAACGTCAAGAGCGCCGAGGTGATCTCCTCCACGTTCGACGAGCCGGCCGACCGCCACGTGCAGGTCGCCGACATGGTGATCGAGAAGGCGAAGCGCATGGTCGAGCACGGCAAGGACGTGGTCATCCTGCTCGACTCGATCACCCGCCTGGGCCGCGCCCACAACGTGGTGGTGCCGCACTCGGGCAAGATCCTCTCGGGCGGTGTGGACGCGAACGCGCTGCAGAAGCCCAAGCGGTTCTTCGGCGCGGCGCGGAACATCGAAGGCGGCGGGTCGCTGACCATTCTCGCGACCGCGCTGATCGACACCGGCTCGCGCATGGACGAGGTCATTTTCGAGGAGTTCAAGGGCACCGGCAACATGGAAGTGATCCTCGACCGCCGCATCGCGGACCGCCGCGTCTATCCGGCCATCGACGTGCAGCGTACCTCGACCCGCAAGGAAGAGCTGCTGCTCGCCAAGGAAGAGCTCAACAAGGTCTACCTGCTGCGCAATTTCCTCGCCGACATGCCGCCGGTGGAGGCGATCGAGTTCCTGCTCGAGCGCATGAAGCGCACCAAGTCGAACCAGGAGTTCTTCGCGACGATGTCGCAGGGGTAGCGGGATGGTCGGATCGACGGATGGCCGGATTGAAGGCGGTCACAATCCGCCGATCCGGCCATCCGCCCATCCGCTGGCGGCCGGGCGGTTGCTGGGCGTGGATTGGGGCGAGCGCCGCATCGGCCTCGCGCTGTCGGACGAAACGCAGACCCTCGCCCAGCCGCTCGCCACGCTCACGCGGCGCACCGGCAGGCGCTTTCCAATGAAGGATTTCCTGGCTCAACTCGAACGACATCAGGTCACCGGAATCGTGGTGGGCCTGCCGCTCGAGGCCTCGGGCGACGAAGGCGAGCCGGCCCGCGCCGCCCGCGCGCTGGCGGCAGACATCGCCCGGCGCTCGGGCCGCCCCGT
>DASSMN010000632.1:0-12524 GCA_035688885.1 Gemmatimonadales bacterium | reverse complement strand
CTGTGGCTCGGCTTCCGGAGCACGCTGGCGCAGCGCATCCCCACCGCGCACGAGGCGCCGCCCGACACCGGGTTCGCCCGAGTGCTCAACCGCAAGTACTACGTCGACGAGCTGTACGACGCGTTGGTGGTTCGCCCGGTGGAATGGCTGTCGCGCGTGGTGCTCTGGCGCGGCGTGGACCAGGGCGTCGTGGACGGCGCGGCCGTCAACGGCGCGGCGGTGATCTCGCGCCTGCTCGGTGGTGGGCTCCGCTTGCTCCAGACCGGGCAGGTGGGGGTCTATGTCGTGCTCTTCCTCGTGGGCGCGATCTGGATCCTTCGCGCCGTGATCCGGTGACCGCGCCATGACCGCCTTCCTGCAGTCCATCGCCTATTCGCAGTGGATTCTCACGGTGCTGCTGGCGCTGCCGCTCGCCGGTGTCATTCCCGTGCTGCTGGGGAGCGAGGCGTCGGCCAAGCGCACGGCGCTGGTGGTCACCGTCCTCGAGTTCGTCCTCTCGCTCGGGCTCTGGTGGGCGCTCGAGCCCGGCGTGCGCGGCACCCAGCTGGTGACCAACGTGCCCTGGATCGCGTCCTGGGGCATTGCCTACAAGGTCGGACTGGACGGCATCTCGCTGGTGATGGTGCTGCTCACCACCGCGCTCATGCCGTTGAGCGTGCTGGGGAGCTGGAACTACATCACCACCCGGGAGCGCGGCTTCTACGCGCTGATGCTCACGCTCCTCACCGGGTTGGTCGGCGTGTTCATCGCGTTCGACATGTTCCTGTTCTACGTCTTCTTCGAGGTCATGCTGATCCCGATGTACTTCATCATCGGGATCTGGGGCGGCAACAACCGGCTCTACGCGGCCATCAAGTTCTTCATCTATACCATGGCCGGCTCGCTGCTCATGCTGGTGGCCATCGTGGTGCTGGTGTGGCGGGTCCGGAGCGCCACGGGCCAGTTGTCGTTCTCGTACGATTACCTGCTGCAGAACGCGTCCGCGGCCGGCGCCGCCGCGCCCTGGCTGTTCGCTGCGTTCGCGCTCGCCTTCGCGATCAAGGTGCCGATCTTCCCGTTCCACACCTGGCTCCCCGACGCCCACGTCGAAGCGCCGACCGCGGGCAGCGTCCTGCTGGCGGGCGTGATGCTCAAAATCGGTACCTACGGCTTCCTCCGCTTCGCCGTGCCGTTCTTCCCGCAGGTGGCCCTGAGCCCCACGGTGAGTGCGATCATGGTGGTGCTGGCCGTCATCGGCATCATCTACGGCGCGCTCGTGGCGCTGGTGCAGCCCGACTTCAAGAAGCTGGTGGCCTACTCGTCGGTGAGCCACCTGGGCTTCGTGATGCTGGGGATCTGGGGCATGACGCTCCAGAGCGTGCAGGGCGCGCTCATGGTCATGATCAGCCACGGCTTCTCCACCGGCGCGCTGTTCCTGCTCATCGGCATGCTGTACGAGCGGCGGCACACCCGGCTCATCGCGGATTACGGCGGGATCGCCCGCGTGGTGCCGGTCTTTTCGCTCATCCTGACGGTGGTGGCCCTGTCGTCCATCGGGCTGCCGGGTCTCAATGGCTTCATCGGCGAATTCCTGGTGCTGCTCGGCAGCTTCACGGCGTTCCCCTGGGCCACCGGCATCGCGACCACCGGCGTGATCTTCGCGGCGGCCTACCTCCTCTGGGCGCTGCAGCGCATCATCTTCAATCGGCTGGACGACCGGGAGAACGAGCATTTGAGCGACCTCACCCCTCGCGAGCTGGTCGTGCTGCTGCCGCTGGTCGTGGGCATCGTGTGGCTGGGTCTCTACCCCAAGCCGGTGCTCGACCGGATGGAGCCGGCGGCTCGCCGGTTCCTGGAGGCGGCCGCCCCCGGCGTCGGGCCGGCCACCCAGGCCGGCCTGCCGGTGCGTGAGGCCGCCATTCCGACTCGGTCCGGTCCCGCGGAGGCCGCTCGATGAACCGCCTCGACTTGAGCACCCCCTGGGGCGTGACGCTGGCGCTGCTGCCCGAGGTGGTCCTGTCCGGGTGGGCCTTGATCGTGCTCCTGGTGGTGAGCTGGCGGCACGAGGGAGCGCGTGACAGCCGGCTCGCCGGCTGGCTCAGCTTTGCCGGGGTGGTGCTGAGCGCCGCGGCCCTCGCGGCGCTGTGGGTCAATGGCACCGAGGCCGACGGCTTGGCGCAGATGGTGGCGCTCGACGCCTTCCGCTACGGCGCGGCGGCCATCGCCCTGGTCAGCGCGGGCGCCACCATTCTGCTCTCGCTCGGCTACCTCGAGCGCGAGCGGCTGCTGGCGCCGGAGTATTACCCGCTGGTGCTGTTCGCCACGGCCGGGATGATGTTCCTGAGCGGCGCCGAAGACCTGATCGTGCTCTTCCTCGGCCTGGAAGTGATGTCGGTGGCGGTCTACGCGCTGGCGGGGTTCAACCGCGACAACGTGTTCTCGGCGGAGGCCGCGCTCAAGTATTTCCTCATCGGGGCGTTCGCGTCCGGCTTCCTGCTCTACGGCATCGCCCTGGTGTACGGCGCCACCGGCACCACCAACCTGGCGCTCGCGGGAGCCCAGCTCGCCGGGAAGCCGCTGGGGCTCATGGCCTCGCTCGGCCTCGGCCTCCTCATCATCGGCTTCGGGTTCAAGGTGGCGGCCGTCCCGTTCCACATGTGGGCGCCCGACGTGTACGACGGGTCGCCCACGCCGGTCACCGGCTTCATGGCCACCGGCGTCAAGGCCGCCGCCTTCGCGGCGCTGGTCCGGGTCTTGATGGAGGCGTTCCCGTCGGCCATCTCCACCTGGCAGCCGATCGTGGCGGGGCTGGCCCTGGCCTCCATGATTCTCGGCAACCTGGTGGCCCTCGCCCAGCGCTCGCTCAAGCGGCTCCTGGCGTACAGCTCGGTCGCCCACGCGGGCTATCTGCTGGTGGCCGTCTGGCCGGGCTCGCAGGTGGGCGCCGGCTCGGTGCTGCTCTATCTGTTCGCGTACAGCCTCACCTCGCTGGCGGCGTTCGGGCTGCTCGCGGTGCTGGGTCGCGGCGGAGAGCGCGACGTGACGCTGGACGATATCGCCGGCCTGGCCGCCTCGCGGCCCGGTATCGCGTTCGCCCTCACCGTGTGCATGCTGTCGCTGCTGGGCTTCCCCGGCACGTTCGGCTTCATCGGGAAGTGGTACATCATCTCCGCGGTCGTGGCGGAGGGGCAGGACGTGCTGCCCGTGATCCTGGTGCTCACCAGCGTCCTGAGCGCGGGCTACTACCTCCCGGTCATCATGGCGATGTACATGCGTCCGGCCCCCGCCAGCGACCGCTACGCCGCGGTCCGGCTGCCCCCGGCCGCGCTGGGGACGGTGACGCTCACCGTCGCGCTGGTGCTGCTGTTCGGCGTCTGGCCCGGCGGGGTGCTCGATCTCGCCGGCCAGACCGGGACGACGCTCACCCAAACCGGCGTGCCGATCGCCGGGCCGTGAGCTCGCCCCGGCGGGCGGCCCCGACATCATGAACGCCCCCAAGTCCATCTTCCGACAGTATGACATCCGCGGCCTCGTGGGGTCCGAGCTCACGCCCGAGTTCGCCCGCGCGCTGGGCCGCGCCTTCGCGACCGTCGCCTGGGACCGGCTCGGCCGTGCGCCCATCCTGGCGGTGGGGCGCGACAACCGCCCGTCGGGCGAGGCGCTGGCTTCGGGTCTTCGCCGCGGCGTCGTCGACGCGGGCGGCACCGCGATCGACGTCGGCGTGCTGCCCACCCCGGCGCTCTACTTCGGGGTCGCCGCGCTCCGCACCGACGGCGGCATTCAGGTCACCGGGTCGCACAATCCACCCGAGTTCAACGGCTTCAAGATGGTGCTGGGCGGGGACGCATTTCACGGCGACGAGATCCTGGGGCTGTGGGAGATCATCGTCGCCGAGCGGTGGCGCGCCGGCGCCGGCCGGGAGACCAGCGACGCCTCGGTGCTTGGCCGCTACCGCGAGGGCATCGTCGCCCGCCACCGGCTCGCCCGGCCGGTGCGCGTGGTGGTGGACTGCGGCAACGGCGCGGGCAGCCTGGTGGCGGTCGGAACGCTCGAGGCCCTCGGCGCCGAGGTCACGCCGCTGTTCTGCGAGTCCGACGGGACCTTCCCCAATCACCATCCCGATCCCACGGTGCCGGAGAACCTGCGCGACCTGCAGGCCATGGTGCGCCGGACCGACGCCGAGCTGGGAATCGCGTTCGACGGCGATGCCGACCGGATCGGGGCGGTGGACGAGCTGGGCCGCATCGTTTACGGCGACCAGCTCCTCGTCGTCCTCGGACGCGACGCGGTGGCACGGTTCGGGCCCGGTACGCCGGTCATCTTCGATGTGAAGTGCTCCGAGGTGCTGCCGGCGGCGCTTGCCGCCGCGGGCGCCCGCCCGATCATGTGGAAGACCGGCCACTCGCTCATCAAGGCCAAGATGAAGGAGGAGCGGGCGCCGCTCGCCGGCGAGATGAGCGGGCACATGTTCTTCGGCGGCGACTACCTCGGCTTCGACGACGCGCTGTTTGCCGCCGCCCGGCTGCTCGAGATCGTGAGCCGGGGCCGGTTCGGCCTCACGCCCCTGCTCAGCGATCTGCCGGCCACCATGGCCACGCCGGAGATCAGGGTCGACGTGCCCGAGGAGCGGAAGTTCGAGCTGGTCGAGCGCGCCGTGAGCCACTTCGCGTCGCGCTATCCCGTCAACACCATCGACGGCGTCCGGATCACGTTTCCCGACGGGTGGGGACTGGTCCGCGCCTCCAATACCCAGCCCATCCTCGTGCTCCGCTTCGAGGCCTCGGACCAGCGGTCGCTGGACGCCGCGCGCGGCGAGGTCGTCGAGTGGCTCGCGGGGCAGGGCGTGCGGGCCTGACCGGTGTCGCGTCGCGGCCGCCGGATTGCCGCCCTCTGCGCGGCCGTGGTCGTGCTGCTGTTCGCGGGCCGGTGGACCGCGGAGCTGCTGGCCGACCGCTGGTGGGCCGGCGAAGTCTCCGGCGCGGCCGTCGAGTTCCTGACCGACTGGCACCTGCTGCGGGGCGTGCTCACGCTGGCCGGCGTGGTCGTGGCGGCCTCGTGGTTCATCGGGCACCTGCTGGTGGTCTACCGCGCGGTGGGATCGGTGCAGGTGCGGCGCAGCGTCGCCAACCTGGAGTTCCGCGAGGCGCTCACGCCGCGGGCGCTGCTCACGGTCGTGGTGGCCACCGGCGCGCTGCTGGGCGCCATGGTGGGAAAGGGCGCCGGCACCCGGGCCGCGGAGATCGCGCTTGGCTGGCAAGGCGTGAGCTACAGCGTGCTCGAGCCCCTGCTGCAGCGCGACATCGGCCTCTATGTCGCCCAGGTGCCCATCTGGCGCGACGTCCAGCAGTTCGCCTTCCTCCTCGTCACGCTCGGTCTCGCGCTCGTCTTCGGGCTCTACGTCCTGGTCGGGGCGATCCGCTGGATGGACGGCCGGCCCGCCATCAACAACCACGCGCGGGTCCATCTGGGCTGGCTGCTCGTCGCGCTGGCGCTCGCCCTGATGTGGGGATACCTGCTGGAGCCCTTCGAGCTCGTCGCCGCAGTCGACGGGCTCCCCGACCGCGCCATGTGGCGCGCCACGACCTTCGTGGCCCCGCTGCTCGCTGGCGTCGCGATCGCGACAGCCCTGCTGTCGGCCGTGTGGGCGGTGCGCGCCCGCCATTCGCTGGCGGCGGCCGGCTGGATCGTGCTGCCGCTGGCCTCGCTGGTGGGACACTGGCTGGTGCCGCCGGCGCTGGGCGGCGAGGGCGAGCCGGTCGTGGAGCAGCGGACGGTCGACCAGTTCGAGCGGCTGGCCTACGGCCTGGACGTGCTGAGCGAGGGCACCACGCCCTCGCGTGGGCGCGGCACGCCGCCGGCGGTGCCGTCGATCTGGAATCCAGCCATGGCCAGCCGTCTGCTCGCCGCGGATACGGTGGACATCGTCGACACCGACCCCGCGCTGCTCCCGGTCGGGCCGCACCTGCGGCCGGTCTGGCTCATCGGCCGCAACTTGCCCGGCGGCCACTTCGTGCTCCATGCGCTGGCGGACGATCAGACCGGCTCCGGGGGCGAGGCGGTGTACTACCGTCCGCGCGACTCGGTCGCGCAGCCGCTGGTGGCGCCGTGGCTGGACCTGGGGCCGACCGCGTTCCACGCCGGATCGCCGCCCTATCGATTGAGCTCGGGCGAGGGCGGCGGCGTCACCCTCGACTCGTGGCCCCGCCGGCTGCTGCTCGCGTGGTCGTTGCAGGCGCCCGAGCTGCTCGGGCACCTGGACCAGAACACCCGCATCGACTGGTCGCTGGCGCCCGGCGACCGACTCAACCGCCTGGTGCCGTTCGCCGTGTGGGACCAGGCCGTGGCGCGCATCATCGACGGCGAGCTGATCTGGGTGGTGGATGGGTATCTGCCACCCGCGATCTTTCCGCTGAGCCCTCGCGTCGAGTGGCGCCAGCGCCGCATCGCGGGACTGCGCGCGGCGCTCATCGGCACCGTGTCGGCGCAGACCGGAGCGGTCCACGTCTTCCTCCGACCCGGAAGCGACGCACTCGCAGGGGCCTGGGCGGCGGTGGCGGCCGGCGTCATCGAGCCGGCGGCCGCGCTGCCGGAGGCCGTGTGGCGCAGCGCCCCGTATCCCTCGGAGCTGTTCCGGGTGCAGGCGCGGCAGCTGGAGCGCTCGCCCCGGCGGCTCGGCGTGATGAGCGGCCGCACCGGAACCGACCCGGCGGAGCTGCCGCGCACCGAGCTCGCCTGGGCGGACGACTCGACCGGCCCCGTGGCCGTAGCGACGTACGAGCTGCCCGGCGAGCGCCGGATGAGCGCGCTCCTGATCGGCAGTCATGAGGACGCGGCGGACATGCTGCGGCTGGTGCGCCTGGACTCGGCCAACGCGCTGCCCTCGCGCGGTGGACTCGAGAGCCGCTGGGCGCGCTTCGCCACCTACAAGGCGCTGACCGATTCGATTCAGGAAGACGGCGGCCGCCTCGACCGCGGTCCGGTGCGGCTCGATGTCGACGACGACGGCGTGGTGGCCTATCAGTCGCACTTCGCCGGTCCCGCCAACGGGCGGCCGGCGCTGGTGTGGGTCACCGTCGCGGCCGGTGAGCGCCAGGGTGCGGGGCACACGATGAAGGAAGCCTGGAGCAACCTGCTGGGTGCTACGGTGCCGGCGATCGCCGGCCAGGCGCAGACCACGCGGCTGGACGACGCACGCCGCTTCGTCCTGCAGGCCGACTCGGCGCTCCGCGCCGCCGATTGGGAGCGGTTCGGCCGAGCCTGGAGCGGGCTCCGCCGCGCGGTGGGTCTCTCGCCCGATTCCGCGGCGCGGTGAGCTTGATCGCCCGTGGGGCAGGGGCTAGCTTCGGGGGCTTTTTCCCCGGGGCGGGCGCGTGAGGACCGCCGTGGTGGCGCTCGGGGGCAACGCGCTCGCGCAGGCCGGCGAGCCGGCCACCATCACCAACCAGTTCCGCCACGCGCGCGAGAGCATGGCGATGGTCGTCGAGCTGGCGCGGGCCGGCTGGGGGATGGTGCTGGTCCACGGCAACGGCCCCCAGGTCGGCGACGAGCTGGCGCGCAACGAGATCGCCCGCCGACTGGTCGAGCCGCTCCCGCTCGGCGTGCTGGTGGCGGAAACCGCGGGCTGGATCGGGTACATGCTGCAGCAGTCGCTGCAGAACGCCCTCGCGTCGGGGCGAGTGGAGCGCGAGGTCGCCACCGTGGTCACCCAGACCCTGGTGGATCGCTACGATCCGGCGCTCGGCCAACCCAGCAAGCCCATCGGGCACGCGCTCACGCCCGAGGAGGTGGGGCGTCTCCGCGAGGCCGGACGAGCGGTGGGCCGAGATGGGGCGGGCGCGTGGCGGCGGATGGCCACCAGCCCTCGACCGCTGGGCGTGGTGGAGCTGGCGGCGGTCCGCCGGCTGCTCGAGCAGGGGATCATCGTGATCGCCGCCGGCGGCGGCGGGGCGCCGGTGTACCACGATCCCATCCTGGGTCTCGAGGGCGTGGACGCGGTGGTGGACAAGGATCGCGTGGCCGGAATCCTGGCGGCCCAGCTCGAGGCCGAAGTGCTCATGATCCTCACCAACGTCGACGCGGTGTTCGAAGGGTGGGGCACGCCGGCGGCTCGGCCCGTCCGCCGGATGACCGTGCGCCGCGCCGAGGAGCTCATGGCGACCGGCGGGCTCGACGAGGGCGGCATGAAGCCCAAGGTGGAAGCCGCGGCCGAGTTCGCCCGCAGCACCGGTGGCCGGGCCATCATCGCGCAGCTGCGCGACGGGGCGGCGGCCCTCCGGGGCGAGACGGGAACCACGATCACGAGGGAACCGTGAACCTGCACGAGTACCAGGCCCGCGTGCTGCTCAAGGCCGCCGGCATCCCGATGTTCGAAGGCGACGTGGCGTCGACGCCCACCGAAGCGGAGGCGATCGCGCGGCGCATCGGCGGCACCGTAGTCATCAAGGCGCAGGTGCACGCCGGCGGCCGCGGCAAGGCCGGCGGCGTCAAGCTCGCGCGCAATCCCGCCGAGGCGGCCGATGAGGCGGCCCAGATCCTCGGGATGACCATCAAGGGGCTCACCGTTCACAAGGTGCTCGTCGTGCCCGCCGCGGAGATCGCCACCGAGAGCTATGTCGGCCTCATCATGGATCGCGAGACCCAGCGGCCGGTGTTCATGGTGAGCTCCGCCGGCGGGGTGGACATCGAGGAGGTGGCGGCCAAGACGCCCGAGAAGATCGTGCGGCTGCCGGTCGACCCTACGTACGGCCTGTTCCCCCACCAGGCGCTCCGGCTGGCGTTCGTGCTCTACCGTGACTTCGCGCAGGTCAAGGCGGCCGCCAGGATCATGGAGCAGCTCTACCAGGCATTCGTGAGCAACGGCGCCTCACTGGCCGAGATCAATCCGCTCGTCACCACGCCGGACGGTCGCGTGCTCGCGCTGGACGCCAAGGTCGTGATCGACGACAACGAGCTGTTCTGGCGGCCCGATCTCGGGGTGCTGCGCGACGACTCCGCCGAGGAGCCCAGCGAGGCAGCCGCGCGCCGCGCCAATCTGACCTTCATCAAGCTCGACGGCAACGTGGGCTGCGTGGTGAATGGCGCCGGGCTCGCGATGGCCACCATGGACATGGTCAAGTACTACGGGGGCGAGCCGGCCAACTTCCTGGACATCGGCGGCAGCTCGAGTCCGGAGAAGGTCATCAACGCGCTCAAGATCATCACGGCCGACCCGCACGTGAAGGCGATCCTGTTCAACATCTTCGGCGGCATTACCCGTACCGACGACGTGGCCAACGGCATCGTCGCCGCGACGCGGCAGTTCAAGGTGGGCGTGCCGATCGTCATCCGCCTCACCGGGACCAACGAGGTCGAGGCGATCCGGATTCTCGAAGGGGTCGGTATGCGGGCGCTGAGCGACATGGACCAGGCCGTGCAGCAGGTGGTGGCGCTGGCCCAGGGGGCCGCATGAGCATCTTCGTCGATTCGAAGACCCGCCTGCTGGTGCAGGGCATCACCGGACGCGAGGGCTCGTTCCACGCGCGCCAGATGCTGGAGTACGGCACCGCCGTGGTGGGCGGCGTCACGCCGGGCAAGGGTGGCCAGACCTTCGAGGGCAAGGTGCCGGTCTTCAATACCGTGGACGAGGCGGTGCGGGCCACCGGCGCCAACGCGAGCGTCATCTACGTACCGCCGATGGCGGCCGCGGCCGCCGTCTTCGAGGCGGCCGACGCGGGGGTGCCGCTCATCGTCTGCATCACCGAAGGTATTCCCGTGATGCACATGAGCCGCGCGATGCCGTTCGTCCGGAGCCGCGGCGTGCGCCTGATCGGGCCGAACTGTCCCGGCCTCATCGCCCCGGGCGTCAAAGCGAAGGTCGGCATCATTCCGGGGAACATCTGCGCGCCCGGCCGGGTCGGCCTGGTGTCGCGGAGCGGCACGCTGACGTACGAGGTGGTGAACCACCTCACCCGGGCCGGCATCGGGCAGAGCACCTGCGTCGGGATCGGCGGCGACCCGATCATCGGCACCAACTTCATCGACTGCCTGCGCGCCTTCCAGGACGACCCCGAGACTGAGGCCATCGTGTTGATGGGCGAGATCGGCGGCACCGACGAGCAGAACGCGGCGGCCTTCGTGAAGCAGCATATCACCAAGCCGGTGATCGGCTTCATCGCCGGCCAGACCGCGCCCAAGGGCCGGCGCATGGGCCACGCAGGCGCGATCATCTCGGGCTCCTCGGGCACCGCCGAGGAGAAGATCGCAGCGTTCGAGGCGGCCGGCATCGGGATCATGCGGCGGCCGGTCGACGTGGTCGAGCTGCTCCGGTCGAGGATGTGAGGCTCGCCGACCTCCTCGGGCCGCGCCGAGTGGTGGTCCCGCTGCCGGCGGCCACGCTCGAGGAGGGACTGCGGGTGCTGGTCGACGCCTGCGTGGCCGACGGGCGGGTGGCCGACGCGCTCCGGCTGGACGACACCATCCGCGAGAGCTGGCCCGAGGACACCATGAGCCTCGGCCCGCACGCCTGGCTGCCGCACTTCCGCACCGATGCCGTGCGGGGGCTGGTGGTGGCGCTGGGGATCGCGGAGGGGCCCATCGCGGCGGGGGCGCGGGACACCGGCGCGGTGCGCGGTGCCGAGCCCCGGATGATCCTGCTCATCGTGGCGTCCCCGCGCGATACGGCGAGCTACCTCCAGACCGTCGCGGCGTTCGCGCGGGTGCTGGCGCGGGACGAGGTCGCGGACGCGCTGGTGTCGGCGCGGACCCCGGCGGAGGTGCTGGCCCTGCCGGCCCTTCGCGAGCAGGAGCTCGAAGGCCAGCTGCTGGTGCGCGACGTCATGCACGCGCAGGTGGTGGCGCTCCGGCCCGATGACACCCTCGACGCCGCGGCCCGGACGCTGGGCCGCATCGGCGCCGACGCCCTGCCCGTGGTGACCGAGGGCGGACAGGTCGTCGGCATGCTCTCCTACCGCGAGCTGCTGAGGCAGTTCGCGCCGGGCTACGTGCAGCGCGCCACGGGAGCCGCGCCGGCCACGCTGTCGCCCGATCCGCGCACGCTCCGGGTGCGCGACGCGATGGCGCGGAGCGTCTTCTGCGTCGCCGAAGACCAGACCGTCGCCGACGCGGCGCACCTGCTCACCAGTCGCGACGTCGAGCGCGTGCCGGTCGTCGCGGACGGCGTGCTGCGGGGGTTTCTGACCCGCGCCGATCTCGTACACCGGCTGCTCGGCAGCCGCTAACCTTTACGCTGGGGGACGTCGTGGCCGTTTCGCTGACGCTGGGGATCGTGAAGCCGGATGCCGTCGCCACGGGCAAGACCGGCAAGATCGTGGCGCACCTGCAGGACGCCGGGTTCACGCTTCGGGCGGCGCGGCTGGTGCGCCTCACGCCCGCGGAGGCGGGGGCCTTCTACGCGGTCCATCGAGAGCGCCCGTTCTATGGCGACCTGGTCACGTTCATGACCAGCGGTCCCTGTCTCCCCATGGCCCTCGAGCGCTCCGACGCGGTGGCCACCCTGCGACAGGTCATCGGCGCCACCGATCCCGCGGAGGCTGCGCCGGGGACGGTCCGAAAGCTCTACGCCGAATCCAAGGGCCGGAACGCCATCCACGCGTCGGACAGCGACGACAATGCTCGCCGCGAGGTTGCATTCTTCTTCACCGAGGCGGAGCTGGCCGGCCTCTGGGGGTGAGGCGCGGGTCGGACGGCTGGCCGCGGCCCCGGCCAGTTGCCCCAAGTCGTTGTCCCAGCTACTTTAAGCGGCTATGCTGCGAGTGGATATCCGGGACCTCCAGCGAGGCCCCGTCCGGACCGAGGGCACGCTCGAGCCTCACGATCCGGTGTTCGAGGGGTTGGGGCTGGGGCTCGCGGAGCCGGTGACCGTCACCGGCCAGCTGCAGGCCACCGGCGACGGGGAATATCTCTGGCGCGGGCACGTGCATGGGGTCATCCGGGGCGAGTGCCGCCGCTGCCTCACCGACGTGCTGGACGACGTGGACATCGACGTGGACGCCGCGGTGTTCAGCACCGACCCCGAGGCCGCCGACGATCCCGATTTCTATCCCCTCGCCGAGCGCGCCACCACGGTGGACGTCACCGAGGTCGTCCGCGAGGAGCTCGCCCTGGCCGCGCAGACCGACCGGATGCTCTGTCGGGACGATTGTGCCGGACTCTGCCCCAAATGCGGGGCGGACCTGAATGCGGGACCGTGCGGTTGCGGCACGGCGCCCGCCGAACCCGTTTGAGGATCACATGGCAGTTCCAAAGCGTCGGACCTCGAAGAGCAAGAAGCGGCTGCGGCGTGGCCACCACTCCGCGGCGGGCGCCGCCGCCCAGGCCTGTCCGCGGTGCGGCTCGCCCAAGCTGTCGCATCGGGTGTGCGACTCCTGCGGCTACTACCGCGGCAAGAAGCAGCTCGAGGTCGAGGACGCCTGAGCGTGATCCGCGTCGCGGTAGACGCGATGGGGGGCGATAAGGCTCCTCAGGCGGAGATCGCCGGGACGCTGGACGCACTCGCGACGCTCTCCGAGCCGTTCGTGGCGCAGCTGGTCGGGCGCACCGACGCCATC
>DASSMN010000622.1:0-6181 GCA_035688885.1 Gemmatimonadales bacterium | reverse complement strand
CCCGTTCCACCGGGCCGCTCTCCATCTGCTCCGTGGCGAGTGGCTGGAGCGCCTCGGCCGGCCGAATGAGGCGGATCGGTCCTGGCTCTGGTACGAGAACCTCGACGTGATCGGCTGGCCGGCTGCCGAGGCGCAGGCTGGCGAGGTGGACTGGGCGCTCGGCACCTGGGGCAGGGCTCGGCGGGCTCGTCTGGCGGACACTCGAACCGCTCCCTCTCAACGCTGCGCCCTCGCCCGGCGCGCCGCGGAGTTGTGGGATGGAGCAGAGCCTTCATACGGTGCCGTAAAGGCCGAGATGCGAAGACTAGCGCAGGGGTGCCGCACATGAGCGTGGTGCCGGACTTCGAGGCGCTCCGGAGCGCGCTGTCGCGGGAGTACACCATCGACCGCGTGATGGCGGAATCGACGGACGGCCGCGCGACCTACCTCGCGGTTGATCGCACGCTGGGCCGACCCGTGCTTATCAGGGTAGTGGACCCCGCCATCGCCGGCGAGGCCCGTACGGAGAGTTTCCGGCGCGAAGGGCGGATCCTCGCGTCGCTCAGCCACGCCGCCATCCCTGCCGTGCATCACGCCGGCGAAATCGACCGGTATTTCCACGTCGTGCTGGAGTACACGGCGGGCGAGACACTGGAGGTCCGGCTGCGCGGGGGACCGCTCGAGCGTGACGCGGCGATCGACCTCGGCGACCAGCTGCTGGACGCACTCTCGGTGATGCACGGCGCCGGTCTGGCGCACCATGAAGTTCAGCCGCACCACATCGTGGTGGGGCAGGACCGGTACCTGCTGGAGGGGTTCGGGTCGGCCGGGCCGGCCGGAACTCCCGATGCCGTGGTGGGAGATCTGCGCGCCGTTGGCGTCCTCCTCAGCGAAGCGGCGGGCGAACAGCGGGGCCGGCTGGGGCGTGTGTTGCGGCGGGCGCTCAGCTCCGACCCGACCCGGCACTTCCGCACCGCGGCAGACTTTCGCGAAGCGTTGCTAGCTGCCCGTCGGCGGCGGGTGCCCTGGCCGACGATCATCGGCGCGGCGGGTGTTGTGGCCCTCCTCAGCGCGGGGTGGATTCGGATACGGGATGGTCGAGAGCCCTCGCCGTTCGTACCGCGCGAGCTGGCGCTGCTCCCGCTGGAGGTCGATGGCGCCCAGCCGCTCGATCCGCTCGGGAGCAGCATCGCCTACCTGATCCAGCTCGAGCTCGCGAACGTCCCGGGGCTTCGTCTCACTTCCCGCCTCCAGGTCGACGAATGGTGGCGAGGCGTGAGGTCGCGCGCGGACGGCGTCGCGGCGGCGCGCGCGTTGCACGCCCGCTGGGCGGCACACGGCCTGGTCACCCGCGCTCCCGGAGGGACGCTGCGCATCCGGATGGCGCTCTACGACTCGACCGGAAACCGACAGCCCCTGGGAGAGGTTCGTGGGACCGAGCGCGATCTCGCCGGGCTGGGGGACTCCCTCGCACTCCGCATCGTGCGCGCCGCGGCCCCGCGGACCGATAGCCTGTTCGAGCCGATGAAGGGACTGGGGCGAGTGCCACTCCCCGCGCTCAGCGAATTCCTCCAGGGCGAGGCCGCCTTCGCCCAGGATGCATGGGCGCTGGCCCAGCGTCACTACGAGCAGGCATTCGCCCTGGACTCGACCTTCGCGCTTGCGGCGTGGAGAATCGCCAACGTCAAGCGATGGCGCCGGCTCCCGTACGACGACGATCTGGAGGCATTGTACCGAGTGCATGCCTCGCGTCTGCGCTCGAGCGACCGCGATCTGGTCGCGGCGCTTCTTGAACCGGACCTGGATCTCCGCTTCGCCCGGCTCGACTCTGTCATCGCCCGGCTTCCGGCCGACGGCTACGCCCGGCTGCTTCAGGGAGAAGAGCTATACCACCGGGGGGCGCTGGTGGGCCGAGGACTCGACCAGGCGGTGTCCGTCATGCAGGCCGCCGCGCGGCGCGATCCGTCCCTCGTCATGGCCCACGATCATCTGGTGCTCTCCGCCGTTCGAGCCGGCGACCAGCGCGCGGCCGCCGCGGCGCTGGCGGCGCGGCTCCAGGTGGGGGACACGCCCGGCCCCGACGACCTGAACATGGTTCGCTTGCTTCCACTGGTGTACGACGAGCGCTTCGTGCGATGGAGGGCGTGGCTCCGCTGGCGGTACATCGACTGGCAGGGGGAGCCGCGAACGCTGGCCGGCATCGAGCACGTGGCCCGGATCGGTACCCCATGGCTCGACATGCCCGAGACTCAGCTGCGGTACTCGGCGCTACTGCTGCGGGTCGGTCCCCAGCTACCCCAGACCCACATCACCGCCCACGAAGGGGTGGGGCTGGCGCTGTACGCACTCGGCCGACCAGAGGAGGCGCTGGCCCAGATCGATTCAGCGGCGGACCTGCTCGACTCACCCGAAGCCCGCCTGCAGCAGGCCCAGTGGCGACTGGTGCCGGCCGCCCTCGGCCTGCCGCTCGAAGCCGTGGCCGGGTGGCGCGAGCGTCTCGAGCAATTGGCCGAAGACAGCGTGGTCGGAGCGCGGGCCGCGTGGACCCTGGCCTTTGCGGCGAGCTCTCGCGGCGACTCCGCAGCAGCAGCGCGCTGGCGCGCGCGAGTTCCAGCGGAGGCCGCGCTCGGCATCCTGCTTGACGCCCAGGCGCGCGGCCTGCAGGGCGACTTCGCCGGCGCCATCGCCCAGTCCGACGTCGCCCGCGTGCCCTTCGAGGCGGCGCATCCGGCCGACGGCTTCGCCGGTGCTGCGTTTCATCTGCTGCGCGGCGAATGGTTCGCCGCCCTCGGCCAACGGAGCCGGGCCGACGCCGAATGGCTGTGGTACGAGGCCACCGATGTGGAGGGGTGGCCGGAAGGGCTGGCGCAGGCCGGCGAGATCGACGCCGCGCTCGGCGTCTTTGCCCGCCTCAAACGGGCTCGCCTCCTTCTCGCCCCCGGCGCCGCTCCCGCCGACTCCGCTCGCGGGTGCGCTCACGTGGCCCGGGTGCTCGAGCTGTGGTCCAGGCCCGAGCCCGGGATGGCGCCTCTCGCGCGTGAGGCCGCGACCCTGGCCGCGACGCGGTGTTCACGGTGATCTCCTGCCGAACTCTGGGACCGGTCGAACTCTCCCTCGACGGCGGCTTTCCGCCGGCCGAATTGCTCTGGCGCAAGCACCTCGCGCTGCTGCTCTATCTGGCCCGGTCGCCCAGGGGGCGAAGTCGGGAGCACCTGCTCGGACTCCTTTGGGCCGACAAGCCGGAGTCAGCCGCCCGCCACTCCCTCAACGAGGCGGTGCGCGTCATCCGGAAGGCTGCCGGCGATGAGGCGGTGGACACGTCGGGCGGACGGGTTCGCCTCGTGCCGCAGGCGCTGCAGACCGACCTCGAGCGGTTCGAGACCCATATCGATCGGAAGGAGTGGCACGCGGCCGCCGACCTGGTGGTGGGGGAATTTCTCGAAGGCTTCACCGTCTCCGGAGCCTCCGACTTCGAGGAGTGGCTGCGCGCCGAGCGCGCGATCTGGCGGAGGCGCGGCGTGGAGGCTCTCACGCGCCACGCCGAGATGCTGCTCCGCGATGGCCAGGGGTTCGACGCCGTCCGCGTGGCACGGCGCGCCGGTGCGCTCGATCCGCGCTCGGAGCTGGCCATCCGGACGGTCATGCGCGCGCTGGCCCTGAGCGGCGAGCGCACGGCTGCGCAGGAGTGCTATGACGACTTTGTCCGCCGGCTGCGGGACGAGCTGGGCATCGCCCCGGAACCGGAGACCGCGGCGCTGGCTGAGCTGATCCATCGGGAGCGGGGTGCCCGGCCGATCCGAACTGATGCGAAGGCCGGACTCCCCGACCCTCGACTGCCCTTGGCGGGCCGCGAGCGTGAGCTCGGCGGGCTGCTCGATGTCGCAGCGAAATGCCGCATCGGCCCTCGTGCTGCGGCCGTGGTGCTCGAGGGCGATGCCGGCATGGGGAAGACCCGTCTCCTGGAGGAGTTCCTGGCCCGCCTGCGGCTCGACGGCTGGGCCGGTGCGGCGGTTCGCGCGGTCGAGGCGGACCGCGATCAGCCGTGGAACGGCATCCGCACCATCGGCCGAGGCGGCCTGCTCGATGCGCGCGGGTTGGCGGGGGCACCGGCCTCGGCGCTCGCCACCTTCGTGGCCGAGCTGCCCGAATGGCTCGAGCGGTTTCCGGGAGCGGTCGGCCAGGATCCGCTTCCGCCCGGTCGAGCACTCGGTGAGCTGCTGAGGGCGGCGCTCGAGGAGCAGCCCGTCGTGCTCGTGGTCGATGATGCCGACTGTCTCGACCGGGAGTCGTTCCTGGCTCTGATAGCAGCGCTACGGGATCTGGCGTCGGCCCCGTTGCTGGTGGCCGTCGCCGTAGCGGCACACGTTCAGGTCGAGGGGTTGGACGAGCTGCGCGCCCGACTGGGCCGGGACCTCGACGGTGCGGCCATCACGCTAGGGCCCCTGGACGTAGCTGGTCTGCGGGCGCTGGCTCGCCGCGTGCTGCCCAGCTTCACCGAGCTAGAGATCGACCGACTGGTCCGGCGGGTCGGTTCGGATTCGGCGGGCATTCCGCTGCTCGCGGTCGAGCTGCTCCGGGCGGTGGCACTGGGTATGGATCTGGGTACGACCTCCGGTGCCTGGCCGGAGCAGTTCAAGACCCTGGATCAGACCTTGCCGGGGGACCTGCCAGATGCCGTGGTGGCCGCGATCCGGGTGGGTTTCCGGCGGCTCAGCCCCGCTGCCCGTCAGGTGCTTGCGTCGGCGTCGATCCTAGATCCGCGAGTGACTCCGGAGCTTCTGGTCCAGGCCACTGCACTCTCGTCGGCCGAGGTTACCACCGCGCTGGACGAGCTGGAATGGCACCGCTGGATGGTCAGTGAGCCCCGGGGCTACGACTTCGTCGCTCGAGTGGTGCGCCAGGTCGTCGCCCGGGACATGCTCACTCCGGGACAACGCCGACGCGTCCTCGAGCGACTCGGTCGGTCGGGATAGCGCTCCGCTTCAGTCGGCGCTGGTCAAGTTGAGCCGCGCGACCAGGCCAGCATGATCGGACGGCCAGATCGGATGCTCCGGACCCGCGATCCGATCGGCCGGCAGCACACCAGTCTCCCAGATCCTTCCCTGCACGTTTCCCTGACGGGTCACGCCCCTCACGAACACGTAGTCGATGCGCTGGCTGAACGGTGCGATCTGGTCGGAGAGGTCGGCCAGGTGGCAGCAGGTAAGGCCGACGACGCCCGGCCGGAGCGCGGCCCAGGCGTCGGTGAAACCGGCGCCTTCGAAGATCTGATGCATCGGCGAGCCGGGGCCGTCGTTCAGGTCGCCCATGACGATCGCGGAGGGGGCCGACGCGAGAGCCCGGGCCAGCTCGCCCGCCTGCAGGGCGCGAAGCTGATCGAGTCCCGCCGCGGCGCCCGACTCCAGGTGGGTGCTGGCGATGACGTACGCCTCCCCGCCGATGAGCACATTGGCCCGGACGTAGCCTCGCTGCAGCACGACGCCCGGCGCCACCTGACCGAGGTTGGCGGTGAAATGCGCGCCGGCGGCGTTCTGAACAGTCACCCGACTCCGGTCGATCAGCATGACGTCCTCATCCAACAAGCTCACCCCTGGGAGTGGGGTAGCCTCGATGTTGCGCACCCGTGCCGCCACATCGTACGTCAGCCCACGCTCCGCCAGCTCGGCCTGCAGGGCCGGCAGGAAATCCAGGTGCAGGTCGACACCCAAGGGCGGGATCGTGAGGTCTACGGTGGAAACTTCCTGGAGACCCACCGCGTGGGGGTGGAAGCGCGCGATCTCGTCGGCCACCGCAGAGGCACGGGCCGGAAAATCGGTTGCCCCCAGCGTAGCCACGGCAGCGAGCAGCGCAGGGATGTCATCCGCAGGGTCAGACGAGGCGAGTGCCGCGATCACGGCGTCCACGTCGGCGCCCACATAGAGGTTCCGGGTCATCACGGCGAGATCGACGGAGCCCGGATGGACCGAGGTCGGATCCATGGCTTCAGCGCCGAACGGGGCGTCGGATTGGTCGCTGCAGGCGCCTGCAAGAACCAGGGCGGCGATGAGCAGGGGACGGCGGGCTCGCATGATGTGCTCCGGGCTGGGGTGGTGTCGCTGGTTGCCGGAGCACAGCCTCGAACCACGCGGTCAAGCAGGGGTAAAGTGCCCTCCTCTCAGTGACAGGCCACGAACCGGAGCGCCCGCTTGCCCCGTTAGAAGAC
>DASSMN010000571.1:0-2181 GCA_035688885.1 Gemmatimonadales bacterium | reverse complement strand
AGATCGGCCGGACCAGGCGAAGCAGGTCGGCCGGATCGTACTCCAGGTCGGCGTCCTGGATCGCGATGATGTCGCCGGTGGCCGCGGCGATACCGCTCCGGATGGCGGCGCCTTTGCCCCGGTTCTTGGGATGGTGAATGGCGACGTCCACGCTCCCGCTGCTCTTGCTCCAGCACGCCCGCGGTTCCGTCCGATGAACCGTCGTCCACGACCACGATCTCGAGCGGGCAGGGGAGGGAGCGAACCCGGCCGATGGCGGGGGCCAAGGTCGTTTCCTCGTTGAAGGCGGCAATGATTACCGACAGGCGAAGGTCATTCGCCACAGCTACCCCGATGAGGCTCGGTGAAGCGCGGGGGCCGGCAGCCGCCACCGAATGACCAGGTGCGCGGCGAACCAGCCCAACCGTGCGGGGCCGAAGGAGCAAGCTGGGCCGCGCCACGGGGTTCGACAATGGCGGGAGCGGCTGCCCGGAAACCCGCCGCCCGCCCCCGGCGTAGGGCCGCTATCGCCGACTCGCGTCCTGGCCGCGGCGTGCGAACCCGGCCTATCTGACCCTTGAATCACCCGGCGCCCCGGCAGGGGTGACGGACGAGGAGCCTCACGTGCCGCACCGCCACCGTCGTCGAGCGCTCGCCGCCGCCCTGCTCCTCCCCGCGCTCGCCTGCGGTCCATCGCGCTCCGGCCCCGGCCCCCGCGGCGACCGCTGCCCCCCTCACCCCAGCCGGCCTCCGCGCCCGGCTCAGCATCTACGCCGACGACTCCATGCAGGGCCGGAAGGCCGGCACCCCGGGCAACGTCAAGGCGACCGACTACCTCGCCGCCGAGGCCCGGCGCATCGGCCTCGTGCCGGCCGGCGACAGCGGTACCTACTTCCAGACCATCCCGCTCCAGGAGCGCAGCCTCGTCTCCGCCGCCTCGGTGCGGGCCGGCGGCCAGTCGTTCTCGCCGGGCGTGGATTTCATCGTCCGCGACCAGGGCGCGAAGGCCCGCCCCATCGACGGCGTGGCCGTGGTGGACGGCGGCCCCGTCGGCGACCCGACCCATCACTCGGCCCCGGCCGCCGGCGCCTACGCCGGCAAGCTGATCGTGATCCGGCCGGTCAAGGACGACGGCTCGCCGGCCGGCCTGGTGCCCCGCTCGGCGGTCACCCAGATGTTCTCGGCGGCCGCCGCCATCGCGGTGGCCTCGCTCGACGCCATCACCCAGGCCGACCGGCAGGCGCTCATGATGGGCGGCGCCCAGCTCGCCAACCCCGACACCCCCGAGCAGCCGGCCTTCCTGTACGTGAGCGCGAAGATGGCCGACGCCATGCTCCAGGCCGGCACCGTGCAGGGGACCATCGCCTTCATGGACGTGCCGGCGCCGGCGCCCGCCCGCAACGTGGTCGCCATCCTGCCCGGCAGCGACCCCGCGCTCAAGGGCCAGTACGTGGCCGTCGGCGCCCACAACGATCACGTCGGCATGGCCGAGACCGCGCAGGACCACGACTCGCTCCGCGCCTGGAACACCGTGGTGCGGCCCCGCGGCGCGGAGAACTCGGGCGACCTCCCCACCGCCGAGCAACAGGCCACCATCAACCACCTGCTCGACAGCCTGCGGAAGGTGCGCCCGCCCCGGCGCGACTCGGTGTTCAACGGCGCCGACGACGACGGCAGCGGCTCGGTGAGCGTGCTCGAGATCGCCCGCGCGCTGAGCCAGTCGAAACAGCGCCCCAGGCGCTCCATTCTCTTCGTGTGGCACACCGCGGAAGAGCTGGGCCTCCTTGGCTCCGACTGGTTCACCCGACACCCCACCGTCCCGCGCGACTCGATCGTGGCCCAGCTCAACATCGACATGATCGGCCGTGGCCGCACGAGCGACCTGCCCCAGGGCGGCCCCGACTACGTCCAGCTCATCGGCTCCCGCCGCCTCTCCACCGAGCTGGGCGACCTGGTCGAGCAGGTGAACACCGCGGACCAGCACAACCTGGCCTTCGACTACACCTGGGACGCCAACGGCCACCCCGAGAACAGCTACTGCCGGAGCGACCACTACATGTACGCCCGCTTCGGCATCCCGATCACCTTCTTCACCACCGGCGGCCACCGCGACTACCACATGCTCACCGACGAGGTCCAGTACATCGACTTCGAGAAGATGGCGCGGGTGGCGTCGCTGGTGGAGGACGTGGCGCTCCACGT
>DASSMN010000427.1:0-5167 GCA_035688885.1 Gemmatimonadales bacterium | reverse complement strand
CGTGGTGTTGCCGTGCACCTGCGGGGGCTCGGGATCGTCGGGCTTCCCCCGGAATCGGAAGATGGCGTAGAGCAACGCGCCCTCGACCAGGATGAACACGCCCAAGGCCCACTTGAACGTGGTCGTCTGGATGTTGTCACCGATCTTGGCGTAGTCCGAGAGCGGCCGAAGCGCCGTTTGCGGATAGTGGTCCGGGCTGCAGGCGGTCGCCACCAGCACGAGGAACGGGAGCGCGAAGGCCACCCGGCGCAGCAGCCGGAGGGCACGAATCCGAAAGTGCATTACGCGGCCATCCTGTTGGCGAGAATCGAGGTCCACACCGTGGGGAAGCAAGCCGCCGCAGTTTACGGGTTTCATACCGGAAGGTCAAGGAACGCCGCGCCTTGCGACGCTTCTCGGCACGACGGTCGCCCCGTCCAGTAGTAGCAGAAGTGACTAACGCGGCGCGTGCGATCCAACCTCTCCCACTACCCGATCGAAGGGTACGGCCCCCGCCACGGGATAACTGAAGTGCCACCATTCCTGGTCGTAGTTCTCGAAGCCTTCGGCCGCCATCACGCTCACCAGCAGCTGCCGATACCGGCGGACCCGGCCCTCCGCATTGGCCGTGTGCGCGGCTTCGGAGAAGGTGTCGAACGGGGTGCCCATCGGCACTTCGGTGCCGGTCTCCCGGTCGACGAGGGTCAGATCCACCGCCACGCCCATGTTGTGCCGGCTGCGCCGGGCGATGTAGCCGCTGTCGAGCAGCGCCACGCGCCCGGTCCGCTCGGCCCACGCCACCATCGCGAGGGTGGCCCGCACCGGGCGGTACCCGTCGAACACACGGAGGCCCAGCCCGCCGCTCACCAGCCTCCGTTGCACCCGGCCCAGCGCCAGCGCCGCCTCTCGCCGAAGCAGGATCCTAGGCACATCGTAGCCGGGGAGCGGAGCGCCGGTGAAGTTGTGCGGCCCCGCATAGCGGGCATCGACCTGGATGGTGGAATCGACCGACCGGATGTCGACCAGCAGGGCGTCCGCCGCCGAGTCCGGGGCCGTCGGGACCGGCGGCGCCTCGACCGAGCTCGCCGAACCGGCCACGATGGTGTCGGCCGGGGCCGGCGCATCGGCCGGGCCGGGCCGGTGGCCCCCACAGCCGGTGAGGACCACCCCCAGGAGCAGCAGGGCTCGATGCCGATAGGATGCCATGGGTCTTCCGATGTGGATGGTGATCTCGCGCCGCCCCAAACCTCAAGCGGTGAGATGGCAAGGCGTTAGCCGCTCGCGCATTCCGCAGGCGCGCCGGCCATGGTATCTTTTGTCAGTCTTTTCCACTCTCGCCCTGAGCGCCACGGCTCGGGGCCGTCGTTTCTTTATCGCCCGGTTGGACCACCAATGATCCGTGAGATGCGGGAGAAGCTGGGCCGCGAAATCGAGCAGCTCAGCCACGAATTGAACGTCCAGCTCCCGCAGGCCATCGCCCAGGCGGTCGAGCTGGGCGACCTGCGGGAGAACAGCGAATACAAGGCGGCGCTCGAGCGCCAGCAGTTCGTGCAGGCCCGCCTGGGCCAGCTGCACCAGCGGCTGCACCAGCTCAGCCAGCTGGCCAACACCGAATCGCCGACCGATCGAGTGGGCCTTGGGTCCCGGGTCACGGTGCTGGATCTCGACACCAACGATACCGACACGTATATGGTGGTGCTGGCGGAGATGATGGACATCGACGCCGGCCACATTTCCCTGGCGTCGCCGCTGGGACGGGCGCTGTCGAACGGGCGCGTCGGCGACGAGATCAGCTTGCGCCTGCCCACGATGACCCGCAAGCTCCGCATCGTGGAGCTGATCACCGTCCATCAGGTCGAGGGTGACGGGCTCAATGGAAACCGGTGAGACGGATTTTCCCAGAAAGCAGTTGCTGGTCGTCGGCGACCGGGTGCTGATCACGCCTGAAGACGGCGACGATCGCACCCGCGTGGGCCTCTACCTCCCGGCGACCGCCATCGACGCCCAGCAGGTCCAGACCGGGCTCATCGTGGCCACCGGCCCCGGGACGCCCATCGCCGACGTGAGCGCGCTCGACGACGAGCCCTGGAAGCTCGAGTCGCGCGAGGGCCGGAACCGCGGCATGCAGGCCCGGGTCGGCGATCACGCCATCTTCTTCCGCAAAGCGGCCGTCGAGATCTCGTTCGAGGAGAAGAAGTATCTGGTGGTGCCCCAGGCCGCCATCCTGGTCCTGATCCGCGACGACCTGCCCATCTGACCTCTGTGCTACCTCCTCTACATCGCCAGCCCGCTCACCCTGAGTGAAGTGCGGGCCATGCTGCCGCGGGGACTCACCGCCCAGCCGGTCGAGCGGCACGTGCACCGACAGCTCCTGGCCCTGCATCCCGACGCCCAGACGGTCGCCGGCCTGCTGGTGGGCGCCTGCTCGTGCGACCTGGTGCGGCCCCGCCATGCAAGCCCGCGAGAGGACGAACGGTATCACCGCGAACGCCACCGTCGGGGGGGCGGCCGGCGAGAGCCGCTGATCGAGACCCTCGAGCGACACCGCCGGGGAGCCGCGGTGCCGGTGCCACCCGGCGGCTGGCCACGCGCGCTGGCCGCCTTCGTCGCCGAGCACGCGAGAAACGCCGGCCCGACGCTCTACCTGCTCCGCTTCGCCACCGACCCCGCGGCGGCGGCCGTCCCGGGCGACCTGCCGCGCCGAGAAACTCGGGCGGCGCTGGTAGGGGCGACACCCCGCCACTGGCTCGAGGAAGGCGTCGCGATCCTGGTCCGACCGGGCACCTAGGGCTGGGACACTCGGGTTGGCGGGCAGGCTCGGGCGGCATGGTGTGGGCAGACTAGCAGGAAGCGTGAAGCGGGAGTGCGGTGCGGGCCACGAACTCCCCCGCCGGCGAGCTCGACCGGCGGACGACGGGCGGTCGGGCCGCTGCCGGTCAGCGCTCGCTCGTAGGCCGCCAGAATGTGGCTGCGGCTTACGATCCCGACCAGCCGGTGGTCCTGGGTCGCCAGAACCGGGAGCACCGGGGTGCCGCGGACCCCCATCCGCCGTATGGCCTCGAGCAGCGTGTCGGCCAGGGCCACCGCCGCGAGATCGGCCATGGTGACCACGCCCAGGAGCGCGATAGAACGCCCAGGCCGCGGCGAGGCCGGTGGCCGTCACCAATGGCCGCCAGGCGAGGAAGTCGGAGCGCGACAGAAAGGCCTCGGGTGCCCGATAGAACAGCCCATAGGCGGCGTCGATCAGCTTGTAGAAGGCAACCACCCCGAGCGCGCCCCCGATCCCGACCACGACCGCGAAGCCGATCAGGATGGTGTTCTCGCTCAGCCCCAGGGCGTTGACCCACTCCACGAAATCGTCCCACACCCCACGGGCGGCGGCCACCGGAGGGCCGACGACGAGAATGGCCCGGCGGCGGGCGAGACTGGCCCGCCGCCACGCGAGCAGGCTGGTGTTCCTCAGGGTCAAGCGGATCATAGCCTCAACATAGCAGCGGGGCTCCCCCCCATCCGTACGGCAGCGAACGTTGCGGCCGCGCCTCCGAGCGGTATGTTTACTCCCTCGCCGTCTCGCCCCGGGCTGGAGACGCGCCGTCTCGCCGCCCCTGCCCCACGGGGCGGTTCCGTTTGCAGCCCTCCCGACATCTTCCCAGGAGCCGCGCCCGTGACCGCCGAGCGTTCCACCCGCATCCCCGAGATCGTCCGGAAGCACGAAGCGGACATCCTGGCCGACTGGGTGCTGCAGCAGGAGGAGTCCGTCTCCCGCCGGCGCGACCTGATCTCGGATCAGGAGCTCCAGGCCCAGTCCAGGGAGTTCCTGAGCCTGCTGCAGAGCGCGATGCAGGACGGCGGCTTCGCCGACGTCCACCGTGGCGCGGAGTGGGCTGCGGTCCGCGACATGCTCGGCGGCATCTCGCGCACCCGCGGCATCCAGGGCTTCACGCCGTCCGAGACCGCCACCTTCGTCTTGTCGCTCAAACCGGCGCTGTTCTCCAGGATTCGCGATGAGCTTGGGAAGGATGCCGGCGCCCTGTTCGAGGAGCTGCGCCGGGCCGACGAGTTGCTGGACCGGCTGGGCCTCTACACCACCGAGGTGTACCAGAAGAACCGCGAGCAAGTGATCCTGCGGCAGCAGCAGGACATGCTGGAGCTGTCGACGCCGGTGGTGAAGCTGTGGGACGGGATCCTGGCGCTACCGATGATCGGCACCCTCGACAGCGCCCGCACCCAGGTCGTCATGGAGACGCTGCTGCAGCGGATCGTCGAGACCGGCGCGGAGGTGGCCATTCTCGACATCACCGGCGTCCCCACGGTGGACACCCTTACCGCCCAGCACCTGATCAAGACCGTCACCGCCGCTCGGCTCATGGGTGCCGAGTGCATCATCAGCGGCATTCGCCCGCAGATCGCGCAGACCATCGTGCACCTGGGGGTCGACCTGGGCGACGTGATCACCAAGGCCACACTGGCCGACGCCTTTGCCGCCGCGCTCCAGCGCCGGAGCATGGGCGTCACCCGTCTGGCCGCGCCGCGCGCCTAGCCGAGGCCGCCGTGGACCGGATCCCGATCCTCAAGATGGGCGAGTTCCTCCTGGTGACCATCCAGGTGGACATGCACGACCAGCTCGCCCTGACGCTGCAGGACGACCTCACCGATCGCATCTCCCGCACCGGCGCCCGCGGCGTGCTGATCGACATCAGCTCGCTCGAGGTGGTGGACTCGTTCATCGGTCGCATGCTGGCCAACATCGCCGGCATGGCGCGGGTGCTCGACGCCGCCACGGTGGTGGTGGGGATGCAGCCGGCCGTCGCCATCACGCTGGTCGAGCTGGGGCTGTCGCTGCCCGGCGTGCGCACCGCGCTCAACGTCGAGCGGGGGATGGGCCTGCTCCGAGGGGCGGTCCAGGACCGCGTCCTCGAGGTGAGCGATGACGGTCGAGCGGAGTGAGCTGCTGGAGGTCCGTTCCGCCAACGACATCGTGCGGGTGCGGCAGCGAATGCGGGAGTGGGCGGTGGAAGTCGGCTTCAGCCTGGTGGACCAGACCAAGGTGGTCACTGCCGCGAGCGAGCTGGCGCGGAACACCCTGGAGCACGGCGGCGGCGGCACGGCGCGGGTGGAGCTGGTCGCGGATGGCGGCCGGCGAGGCCTGCGGCTGATCTGCGAGGACACCGGCCCCGGGATCGCCGAC
>DASSMN010000304.1:0-3919 GCA_035688885.1 Gemmatimonadales bacterium | reverse complement strand
AGACGGGACCACGGCGGCGAGGTGGAGCGTGGGTCAGGCAGACGTCCTACCGGGTGCCTCTCAGGCCCGTTTCGAAATCCTGGTGCAGCCGCACCTTGGCCGTCTGCTCCGCTTCGCGGGCCGGCGGCTTCGCAACTTGGCCGACGCCGAGGACGTGGTCCAGGAGGCCTGCAGCCGCGCCTGGCTCGCCTTCGCGGACCTGCGGGACGAGACCCTGATCCTCCCCTGGCTCTACCGGATCCTCCGATCTTCCTTGAGCGATCATTTCGAGAAGCAGACTCGGCGGGAGCAGCTCGCGCCGACTCTGGCGCTGGAGTCGGCCGGTGATGAGGTGCACGACCATGGCGGCGGCCCACTCGAGGAGCTCATCGCCGCGACCTCGAGTGAGCGGATCCACGAGCTGCTGCGCATGCTGCCCGAGGAGTTCGCCCTGGCGATCGAGCTGCACGACCTGGAGGGGTTCCGCTACGCGGAGATCGCCACCGTCACCGGGGTACCTCTGGGCACTGTGATGAGCCGCATCTACCGGGGCCGCAAGCTGCTGGCGGCGCTGATCCTGATGAACGAGAACCTGTCGGACTTCGCCCCCACCACTGCATCCACCCCTCAGCTACATGTGAGGCGCGCATGATTCACGAGCATGCGCTGACGCTCCTCGGTGCCTACGCCGACGACGAGCTCCCCCCGGAGATGCGTCGCGAGGTGGAGGCCCATCTGACCGAGTGCGGCCGGTGCGTCCAGGAGCTTCGAGTGCACATGGCGCTGCGGCAGCGGCTCCAGGCGGAGAAGGGCGTGCTGGAGCCCTCGGACGCGCTGATGCGCCTCGAGGCGTACGTGGCACGTCTCGGGCGGGATGCGCGGGAGCAACGGGCGTCGGCCGTGCCTATCGGCCCCGGGAAACGCTCGAGGCTCCGGCACCCGCTCGCGGCCTGGGGTGGTTGGCTGGTGGCGGCGAGCCTCGCCGCGGTCTGGGCGTTGGGACCCCGGCGCGCCCCGGGGCAGGGGATGGCGGGAATGTCGATGGGTCCACTTACCCCGGTCGCGGTCGACAGCATCCCCGAGAGCATCGCCGATGCGGCGTTGCACGACTTCAAGCGGGTCGCGAGCGAGGCGCTGCCGCAGGGACCGGAGCTGACGGCGGTGGAGTCACAGGTCCCATTCTCGGTGCCCGCGCTGACCGCGCCGCACATGCGGCTGCTCGGCGCCTGGACCACGACGATCGACGGCGTGCCCGCGGCCGCACTGGCCTACCGCTGTCACGATCGCCTGGTGGTGCAGTATGTGGTGGCGGAGCACGTCTTCTTCCGGCCGCCGCGGGTGCGTCAGGCCATCGCGGCCTCGGGTCTCTATGCGGCGGGAGAAGGAAAGCTCCACGCGGTCGGCTGGCCCGGCCGGGACAACGGCTCCTTCCTGGTCGGCGAATT
The DNA here is from genome assembly GCA_035688885.1 of Gemmatimonadales bacterium. GTDB lineage: Bacteria > Gemmatimonadota > Gemmatimonadetes > Gemmatimonadales > GWC2-71-9 > CAVVWJ01. Next base: position 2,495 of record DASSMN010000304.1, on the reverse strand, counting down.
CACCGCCCCCGAGCTCGCCGCGATGCGCGACTAGCGGGAATACTTCTCGCCTTCGGCCGGTCTGCCTCCTCGACATGGGCGTCCGCCTCGGACGCCCTCGGCACACTCACCGAAGGAGTATGCGATATGAGCAGCACCTGGAGCTCGGTCGTTGCCCGAGCCACCCTCATCGCGCTGTCCGCCCTGTGGACCGCCTGCCAGTCCGACCCCATGGCTCCGAAGGTTCCGGCGTCCGCGACCACTGCGGCCCTCAAGTCGGCCAGCGCGAGCGCCGCCGGCAACGTCAACGGCGCGGCGGGTCAGCGACCGGCGTACTACGACGGGGTACTGTTCACGGTCAACATGAAGGAGCTACCCGAGGACGCATCCGCCGCAGTTATCGCGAACAACGAGAGCATGAACCAGATCTATGCCTCCAATGACCTGGATGACGAACAGGATTTCATCTCGGTGATCGACGCCATCCAGGGTGACGGATTCAACCCCCTGTGGCACCAGAACCTGATCGTCTTCAACCAGGGCTTCACTCCCCACCAGTTCACGTCGGACGAGGAGGTGCTCGCGGCGGCCGCCGGACCGAACCCCGAGATCACCATCGTGTCGACCGATGAGGTGTATCGCTGCTCGGTGGTGGGGCACAAGTAGGCCGCACGGTTGAGATCGCGGATCGGGTCTCGCGCGGGGGGTGGGCGACCCTACGGGCCACTGCAGTGCCCGCCCGCATGTCCGAGCTTGACTACAACATCCTAGGTGGTGTGGCATGCACTGACGTCGGCCCTGCGGGTCACCCCCCCCCGCTCGATCCCCGGCCCACGGGTGTGCCCGCGAAGGGGGCGCGCGCGAGCCGTGATGCTCGGGGGCGGCGCACCGGGGGTCACGCGCCCGCCGAGGGCGACTCGGTACTTGCCACCGAACCCGGGACGCCCGCCCCGCGAAAGCAGCAAGTACCGATGCCCCGGCGGGCGTGTGGCCCCCGGTGCGCCGCCCACGCGCACCAATAAGCCGGCGCTTCGGCCCTCTAGCGTTGGCCTTACTCTGCACCGTTGCGTCGGGAGCCCGCGCGCAAACGCCCGTCGGCGTCGCGCTCGCGGGCGCTCTCGGTCCGTCATCCGACAGCCTCGCGCCCCCCAGCGCCAGTGCTCAAGCAGCCGCCGGCGTCGTACCCGCCGGCGTCGTACCCACCGGTCCCCGCCTCGCGGCGCTCGCCCCGTCGTTTGCCGATTCGGCCGCGAGCACGCCGGCCGACACCGGCGAGCGCCGGCCCAAGGCGGTCGAGTACAGCGACGCGTACTACACCCGCCTCACCATTCACCGCTACGGCAGCTACGCCATGCTGCCGCTGTTCTTCGTGGAGTACGCGCTGGGGCAGCGGATTCTCAATGGTCAGCAGACCGGCGACTTCGCGTCCTCGGGAACCGTGAACGCCCACAAGGTCGTCGCCGGTGCCATCGGCGCGCTCTTCGTGGTGAACACCGTCACCGGGGTGTGGAATCTGATCGAGGCACGGAAAGACCCGGTCGGGCGCACCCGGCGGAATCTCCACGCCCTCGGGATGCTGGTGGCGGACGCCGGCTTCCTCTACACCGCGTCCCTGGCGGGAGACGCGCATGAGGGCGAGAACGTCACGAGCCACCGCAACGCGGCCATTGCGTCCATCGGCGTGGCCACCGTATCGGGCGTCATGATGTGGATCTGGAAATGACTATGACCATCGTGCCGATGCTGGCGCATCTCTTCGCCCCGTGGCAGTCGCTCTACGGCGACTCGAAGACGGTGGCCGCGGTGGTCAACGCGGTGCACCTCACCGGTCTCCTGTTCGGTGGCGGGCTCGCGGTGGCCGCCGACCGCACCACGCTCCGCGCCCTCAAGGGGGAGCGCGCCGACCGGGTTCGCGCGCTTACGGAGCTGGGCGCGGTGCACCGGCCGGTGCTGCTGGCGCTCGCGGTGCTGTTCATAAGCGGCGTGGCGCTCGCCACGGCGGACGTGGAGACCTTCGCCGCTTCTCCCGTCTTCTGGCTCAAGCTTGGTGTCGTGGCCGTGCTGCTCCTGAACGGGGCGGTGCTGGCGCGCACCGAGCAGGAGTTGCGGCAGACGGAGCCGGGCCAGCCGGGACGGGCCCGGCTCTGGCGCCGGCTCCGCGTGGCTACCTACCTGAGCGTTGGCCTCTGGACGGGGACCGTGGTGATCGGGACCGTCCTGGTCAACGCGGCGTGAGGACAAACCATGACACGCGACGATGAACGGCCCCCGGCCGGGCCATGGTGCGACGACTGCGGCTACCAGCTGGACCGGCGCCGGCTGCTCAAGGGCATCGGATTCGCCTCCCTGATGGCGCTGGGCGGGCTCGGCGTGCCGGGCCGGGTGGCCATCGCGATGACGCCGATGCCGACCCGCGCCCGGCGCCTGCTGGCCGGCAACCCGAGCTATCCCATTCCGCCGGCCGACGGGGTCCAGATCGACCGCGATCAGGAGGTGATCCTGGTACGCTGGCAGAG
>DASSMN010000530.1:0-9430 GCA_035688885.1 Gemmatimonadales bacterium | reverse complement strand
ATGTGGGTTGGATCGAGGGTGTCGCCCACGGTGACCGCTCCAGCGCCAGCTGCAGTCGCGCCGCGATGCGTGAACTTCCACACCGCGCCCCCGATAACAGCTACCAGCAGGACGCTTGCGGCCACCAGCCCCCACAGCTTGACCCGGCTCCGCCCCTTCCGCTCCTCCTCCGGCGCCGCCTCCACCTCCGCCGTCCGTCGCCTCGGCGTAGCCCCCGTCGTCCGAGCCGCCGCCTGCGACGCCCGTCGCGCCGCCGTCGACGCCCGCCGCTGCGCCGTCCGCGCCACCGCCGCCTCGGCCTCCGCCTCCGACAGCCGCTCGGCGAACTCCTTCATGGTCTGGAACCGGTCGGCCGGCGTCTTCTCCAGCGCCTGCATCACGACGTCTTCGACCTCGTCCGGCACCGACTGCCGCACCACCTGCAGGCTGGGCACCACCTCCATCGAGTGCCGGGCCATGATCGCCATGGAGTTGGGTCCGGTGAACGGCGGCTGGCCGATCAGCACCTCGTAGAGCACGCAGCCCAGGCTGTAGATGTCGCTCCGGGCATCCACGTGCTCGCTCCCGAGCGACTGCTCGGGGCTCATGTAGTGCGGCGTCCCGACCGCCATCCCGGTCTGGGTCAGCTTCTCCTCGCTCGCCGAGCTCACCGCGCGGGCGATGCCGAAGTCGGCCACCAGCGCGTGGCCCCCCAGGAGCAGGATGTTCTCCGGCTTGATGTCGCGGTGGACGATGCCGCGCTCGTGGGCGTACTGCAGCGCCTCCGCGGCTTCCCGGACGATCTGAAGCGCGTCCGGAATCGGCAGCTGCTGCTCGCGGTTGAGCCGGTCCCGGAGGGATTCCCCCTCCACGAACGGCATGACGTAGAACAGCAGCCCCTGGGCTTCGCCCGAATCGTAGAGGCCGAGGATATTGGGGTGCTGGAGGTTCGCGGCGACCCGGATCTCGCGCAGAAACCGGTCCGCGCCAAGCGACACCGAGAGCTCCTGGCGCAGAACCTTGATGGCGACGGTGCGCTCGTGCTTGATGTCCTTGGCGCGATACACCGTCGCCATGCCGCCTTCGCCGATCTGGCGATCGATGACGTACCGCTCCCCGAGAGCGGCGGTCAGGCGGTCGAGCACGTCGGTCACCGGAAAGCCTTTGAGCGGGAATTCAAGGAATAAAGCGGAGCGCGCGGCGGGGGGCCAGCAGGTTGAGTGCAGTGGCGAATGATCACCCCACCGGAACGGCGGCGAGTGCCTCGCGCATGGCCGTCGCCGACTGCCAGCGCTCTTCGGGTGTCTTGGCCAGCGCCCGGGACAGGCTCTGCGCCAGCTCGACCGGCACCTCCGGGCGGATCGTGCGGAGATCGGGCGCCGGCTGGGTGAGATGCATCTGCAGCACGACCGCTTCGTTGCGGTGGGTGAACGGCGGCTGGCCCGCCAGGCACTCGAACAGCACGCACGCCAGCGAGTAGAGATCGCTGCGGAGGTCGATCTCCTGCAGGGCCGTGATCTGCTCCGGGCTCATGTAGGTCGAGGTGCCCACCGCGATCCCCGAGCGGGTGAGCCGGTCGCTGCCCGAGGCCCACACGGCCCGCGCAATGCCGAAGTCGAGCAGGACCGCTCCCTGCGATCCGATCACGACGTTCTCCGGCTTCACGTCGCGGTGGAGAATGCCGTGTCCGTGGGCGTGCTCCAGCGCGTCGAGCAGGTCGTCGGCCACTCGGAGCGTGTCGGGCACGGTCAGGCGCGCCCGCTGGGTCAGCATGTCCCGTAGGGTGGGTCCCTGGACGTAGCTCATCACGTAGTACACCAGCCAGTCCCGCTCGCCGGAGTCGAGCAGGTGCGCGATGTGCGGATGATTCAGCTGCGAGGCGAGCTTGATTTCCCGAAGGAACCGGTCGGCCGCGACGCTGACCAGCAGCTCCGGATGGAGGATCTTGAGCGCGACCGCCTGGCCTCCCGGCTCGCGCGCCAGGAAGATCCGGGCGTTGCCGCCCTTCCCGATCTCGCGCTCGACCTCGTACCGCCCCTCGAACGCCTGGCGGACCAGGGCCAGCATGTCGCGTCGAATGACCGGGTCCTTGTGGTGGACCTACCAATGGTTACAGCAAGTGTGCTCGGACGCAAGTCGTGGCGGCACAACTGGGTGGCGGAAGTGGGGCCGGAGGGAAGCCGGGCGCCGGCGTGGGGGGGCGGAATGACGCATCCGGGCGTGGAACCCCCCGACATTGCCCACCCGACCGCCGGCCGGCGCTACAGCAGGATGTCCGTCCTCACCCTCCGCCGGACGCTCCACCAGAGGGCCCCCCAGAGGTTCGACTCGCGGAGCGTCACGCTCGCTTCGCCGGTCATGCCCGGACGGCAGCGCCCGTCGCCCCTGAGCCCGATCCGTGCCTCCACGGCCCCCGAGCCGGCGGCCGAGCTCAAGGCCACGCCGCCGACCCGGCCGGCCAGCGACCGCCCGTCGGCGTGGAACACCAGGCGGGCCGGCTGGCCGGCCCGTACTTGCGTGGCGCCGGCGCCCACCAGCGCGATGCGGATCTCGAGCGAGTCCGGCTGGCCCAGCTCGAGCAGGTGCTGCCCCAGCTCCACCCACCGGCCGGTCAGGCGCTCGGGACGAGAGGTCACCACCACGCCCGGCACCAGCGCCCGCAGCGTCAGCAGCCGCTGCTCGGCGGCCATGCCGTCCAACCGGGCCGACTCGGTGGCCCGCTCCGCCTCGAGCCGCGCGGTCTCGTCCGAGTGTCCGGCCGCGCGGGCCTGGGCCTCCCGCGCCGAGATCGAGTCCACCCGCCGGCCGGCCTCGAGCGCGGCCCGCTCCAGGTCGAGGTCCCGCACCTGAAGCAGCGGCATCCCGGCCTCGACCCGGGTGCCTTCCCGCACGTAAACGCCGGCGACGATGCCGCTGTCGGGCGAGGTGAGCCCCACCGAGAGCGCCGGGGCCACCGCGAAGGGCCCGGTGACGGTGATGGGCCGCGGGATGAGGGCGCCGATCAGCAGCACGACTACCAGGAGCAGGGCCGCCCGGTCCCGGAGCCGCCGGGCCGCCACCCCGGCGCGAAACTGCCGCCACGCCGCGGCCCCGGTCTGCGCGGCGCTCCGGATCGCTCCCCGCGCCATGAGCCATATCGCCAGCGCGAACAGCCCGATGCCGATGGCCCCCAGGGCGCGGTCCATCCAGCCGTACACCGTGCCCGCGACCACCAGCATGATCGAGCTGATGTACCACAGCGCCAGCAGGCTGTAGATCAGGAAGATCCGCTGCTCCCGCTCGTCCGCCGGCGGCATGGGAACGTCCAGCCGCAGCACCCGTGTCTTCACCAGCCAGGCGAGGTGCGCGAAGGCGCGCTGGCGCAGGTTGGGCACCTCGAGCCAGTCGCTCAGCGCGAAGTAGCCGTCCAGCGGGATCAGCGGGTTGGCGTTCATGATGATGGTGGTGACGCCGCCGATGAGGACCGCGCTGAGCGCCAGGTGCGAGATCAGCGTGTCGGGCGTTGCGGCCCACCAGACGATGGCCGCCAGGCTGGCCGCCACCAGTTGGATCCAGCTGCCGGCCGCCGTCACCCACAGGCGCGCCTTGAGGTCGGGAAAGGTCCACGCGTCGTTCACGTTGCAGAAGAACGCCGGCTCGAAATACAGCAGCATCGCGCCGATCTCGTGGACCTCGCCGCCGAAATACTTGCAGGTGTAGCCGTGGCCCAGCTCGTGGATGACGATGATGACCGCGCCGGCCACATACAGGGTCAGGAACTGTCCCAGCGAGTACCGGAAGTGGTACAAGTCGCTGAACGCCTGCGAGACTTCGGACCACTTGCTCGCCGCGATGACGACGTAGATGGCGAACAGGACGAGCGACGCGATCAGGAATCCGCGGGTGAACATCCACCGCAGATAGGGCATGGTGCGGTTCATGAACTCGTCGGGGTCGCCGGCGCTCCAGCGCAGCCGGAAGATGTCGGTGTCCTTGCCTTCGGCGACCTTGAGCCGCTGCCGCCGCTGGGCGCGCAGACGCTCCATCTGCAGCACCGAGCGCTCGCCTACGGTGCGCTCGAGGAGACCCATCGTCTTGAGCTTGGCCGCGAACTTTTCGACCGTAGCCGCGGAGAGCCGGATGCCGTCGTCGCTCAGGGCCGCCGCGATGTCGGCGGCGCTCCGCCCGCCGTCGAACTGCTGCAGGACGCGCACCTCGAGCGGCCGGAACCGGAAGTACTTCCGGGTCTTGGGGTCCTTCACGATGAAGCTCTGCTCGCCCCGGTACGTCTGCTCGACGATGGTCAGGTCGGGACGGAGCTTGGGCGCGGCGCTCACGGAGCGGCTCGAACCACCTTCTCGCCGGCCGCGATGCCGCTGACGACCTCGACCCGGTCACCGTCGAGATCGCTGCCCAGCGTCACCGCCCGGAGGGTCGGCCGGTTGTCGTCCCACACCAGCGCATAGCCGTCCTTGGCCACCGCCGCCTTCGGAATCGCCACCACGCGGCGCCGCTCCGCCCCGAGCTGGACGGTCACGCTGCTGCCGGGGGTGAGCGCGGAGCCGGGCCCCAGCTGCAGGACCAGCTCGCGCGTGCCGCTCGCCGCGTCGATCACGGGCGAGGCCCGCACCACCTTGGCCGACGCGCTGGCGCCGCCGGCCGTGAGGATCCGAGCCGAGGTCCCCACCCGGATACCCGCCGAGGCGGTCTCGGGCACTCGCACGGCGGCGAGCACCGGGGCCAGCGCCGTGACCCGGAACAGCGAGTCACCGGGATTCACCAGCCGCTGCACCCGAGCCATCCGCGCGGTCACCACGCCGTCGAACGGCGCGACGATGCGGGTGAGGTCGTAGTCGCGCTGCGCCTTCCGCAGGGTCAGCTCGGCCGCGCGGTGCTCGAACTCCACCTGCTCGGAGTCGGCGCGCGTCACCACGCCGGCCGTTGCGAGCGCGCGCTGACGCTCGACCCGCTGCGACGCGTTGGCCGCCTGCTCCTTGGCCTGCGCCAGCGCGATCTCCTGATCGGTGCTCTCGAGCTGGGCGATGAGTTGGCCGGCCGAGACCCGGCTGCCGATGTCGGCCAGAATGCTCACCACCTGTCCCGAGCTCCGCGCCACCACCGCCGCGTCGTGCTCGACATAGAGCTGCGAGGGCAGGCTGAGGGGCCGGTCGACGGTGATGCTCTCGGCGGTCTCGATGGTGCCGGGCCCGCCGGGCGGAACGGTGGCCGCCGCCGCAGTCTCGATGGTGTGGCCGCGCGCGGACGGGGCGTTGTCTCGGCCGCCGCAGGCGGCGAGCCAGATCGCGAGCGGGACGAGAGCCCGGGGGCAGGGGCGGGGGCGGGGGCGAGTCACGACCAGATCCTCCACCAGAAGAGTCGAACCCACCTCGCCGGTCCCCGGATCAGGCGAGTGGCGGCGGAGGCAGGGTCGGTGAGCACGCGAACGTAGGCCACCATGCTGGGCTTGAGCGCGCCGTCGGCATTGGGCACCAGCGCGCGCACCGGATACAGCACCTCGCCGGCGCTGTCGGTCGAAGCCGGCGCCACGGACAGCACCTGGCCCACGAAGGTCCGCTGCGGCACCGCGTCGACTCGCAGTCGGACCTGCTGACCGGGACGAACCCGGCCGATGTCGCGCTGCGAGACACCGAAGTCCAGCTCGAGCGAATCGGTGCGCCCGATGCTCAGGAGCTCGTCGCCCTCCTCCAGGGAGGTGCCCACGCGCTCGGTCACGCGGGGGGTCAGCACCACGCCCGGGACCGGCGCGCGCAAGGTGGTGAGCTCGATCTCCTCGTCCAGCAGCGCCACCTCGCGCCGGAGGGCGTCGCCCCGGAGCCGGTGCAGCCGCTCCTCGGAGGCGTCGCCTCGGCTGGATGCCAGCGCGGCCATGCGGTCGGCCGCCGCGGCCTCCGCCGCCGTGGCCTCCCGGTCGGAGCGGAGGCTGGTGGCCCGCAGGTAGGCGACCGGCGTGCCCCGGGCAACCACCGCGCCTTCCGTGACCGGGATCCGCTCCACCACGCCGGCCACCAGCGCCCGCACCGGCGCGAACCCCATGGCCCGGAAAGCGGCGCCCTCGCCCGGGACCCGCAGCGGCCAGCGGATCAGCACCAGGGCCGCCAGCACCGCGACGGCGACGGCGGCGTAGATCTGGAGCCGCCGGCGAGGGATGGACCGAAAGGCCTCCCGCTTGGCTGCCAGGGCGCCCAGGGCGTCCACCATGGGCACTTGGTGATAGAGCTGGGCGTTCCGGAGCGCCACGGCTGTCTGGTTCGCCAGGATGTTGGCGACCTCGCGCTGGGACGGGGTCGCGAACTCGGGGGTGGCCGACTCGAACACCAGCACGCCGAGCACGCCTTCCTCGTCCTTGAGCGGCAGGTAGATGCCGCTCTCGACCCGATCGCTCTCGAGGTCCTGGCCGAAGATGGTCACGAACATGCGCTCCGCGTCCGATCCCGGCGCCATCCGCTCGGCCAGGTAGAGCGGCTCGCCGCGTCCCGCCGCCCATTCGGTCCGCGCCACCAGGTCCTGAAGCTTGGGATCCTTAGGGTCTACCGTTTCCTCACCGGCCACCGCGCGGATGTCGCACTTGCCCTTCTCGTACAGCGCGACGGCCGCCCGGTCGAAGGGCAAGGCGCGTGAGGCGAGGTTCACTACCGATTGGAGCACCCGGTCGAGATCCAGGGTGGCCGTGATCTCGCGGCTGATCTCGAGCACCACGGCCAGGTCGCCGGCTCGCTTCCCGGCGGCATGGAGCTGGGCGTTTCTGAGGGCCACGGCGCCCGCCGCGGCCAGGCCCTCCAACAGATCGCGGTCGCGCTCGTCGAACATCCCGTCGCCGGTGACCTTGTTGGTCACCTGGATGGCGCCCACCGTCGTGCCGCCCGCCACCATGGCCGTGGCCATGACGTTCTGGGCCACGCTATCGGTGCCGGCCTCCGCGGTCTCGTGGTAGCGGGGGTCCTCCTGTGCCCGGGTCACGATCGTGGTCTTCTGCTGCTGCGCGACATCGCCGACGAAGCCCGTGCCGATCGGCACCTCCGCGCCGACCAGACGGTCGCCCCGCCCGCCGACCGCGATCCGGCAGCGCAGGACGTCGCCGTCGGCAATCCAGATGGAGCCGCCCTCGGCGCCCACCGCCGTGAGCACGCGGTTGAACACCTTGGGCACCAGCTCGTCGAAATCCAGCGACGCGCCCAGCTCCAGGCTGATGGAGTGGAGCAGGCGCAGTCGCTCCACTTCCTCGCGGAGCTCGTCGGTCGGCGTGGTCGGTGCGCTCATGTCGATGGAATTGAGGGGAGGCATAAACGACGGGCTCCGGCCTGCCCGAAACGGGAAGCCGGAGCCCGAGGCCGCCCGCGCGCGTGCGGGCGGAAATCACGCCAACTTAGATCTTCATCGGCGAGATCTTCTCTTCGAGCTCTTCCACGCCCAGCTCGACGTCCTTGGCGGGGACCGGCTTCTTCGGCTGCTGTTCGGTGGTCTTCGACCGGGACTGCTCGTCGTGCTTGATCATGATAGCGCTCGTTTCAGAGAAGGTCGAGGGCGATGGTGCCGGGGGTCTCAGTTCTTGTGAACGATCTTGGTCGGGGCAATGCGAGCCTCGAGCTCGTCCACCGACAGCTCCACCGTCTCAGCGTCCTTGCCGGTCGCGTTGCGAACGGTAGCCTTCTGCTCGGGGGTCAGATCGATCCGGATGGAATCCTTGGCGTTTGACATTGTGAGCTCCTGTGTGAGTCACTGGGTCGGGGTGGCCGTAGCAACTGGAGACGAACCTAGACCCGGGCCGTGAAAAGATCGTGATTCGCACCTTGCCGTTCCGGGAATCGCCGGTAGCTTAGGCGGAGTCTACCCCCCTGGACGCCCCCGTGTCCGCATTCCTGCTTCGGCTGTTCGGCGCCCCCGTCCTCGTTGCCGGTGAGGCCGGGGACCAGGTGCTTCCGCTCGGCGCCAAGCCGCTGGCGCTGCTTGCCTACTTGGTGCTGGAGCGCCGCCCCCACAGCCGGGAGTCGCTGGCCAGTCTGCTCTGGGGTGAATCTCCCGAAGTCGAAGCCCGCGCGTCCCTCCGCCAAGCTCTTAAGCAGCTTCGAGATGTCCTGGGTGACCTGCTCCATGCCGAACGGGCGCTGGTCGAGGTGACCGGGCCGGTGGCCTGTGATGTGCTCACGTTCCGAGACGCCGTCGAGCGCGATCCTTCCGCCGCCGCCGGCTTCGCCGTTCCCCGGTTCTTCGAAGGCGCGTCGGTCCGACGTGCCCCGCAGTTCGAGGAGTGGGTTTCCTCGACCAGGGGCGGGCTGCTGCGCCTCTACCATGAGGTGCTCGCCCGCCTGGCGCGGGAAGCCATGACGCAGTGCCACTGGCGGGAAGCCATGGAGCTGGCCGACCGGTGGCTCCTGAGCGAGCCGGTGTCGGACCAGGCGGCCCATCTAGCCATCGAGGCGCGCTATCTCGCAGGCAACCGTGCTGGTGCGCTCGCGAAGTTTGCCGAGTATCGGGATCTCCTGGCGCGCGAGGCAGGCTGCGAGCCCGACCGGTCGCTGCAGGCGCTCGTCCGGCGGGTGGAAGCGGACCGGACGACCTCCGAGGCGCCGCCGGTCACCGACGAGTGGTACACCCGCGCTCCCACGTTCGAGGCCAGCCTGGTCGGGCGGGACGGCCAGTGGAAGGCGCTGACCGGCGCCTGGAAGTCGGCGCTCCGGGGCCGGGGCCGGATCGTGCTGATCGACGGCGAGACGGGGGTGGGAAAGACCCGACTGGCGGATGAATTTCTCCGCTGGGTGGTGGCGGAAGGGGGCACCGCCCTCCGGGGGCGGAGCTACGATCGGCGTGCCGGCACGCCATACGAGCCGGTGGTCGAGGTGCTGCGCTGCGCCCTCGCCGCCCCAGGCATCGCCGGCACGGCGCCCGAATGGCTGGTCGAGGTGGCGCGGCTGGTGCCCGAGCTGCGCGACAGATTTCCCGCGCTGGGGGTGGCAGCGGAACCGAAGGCCACCGAAGGCTGGCGCCTGTTCGAGGGGGTCGCTCAGCTGCTGGTCGCGCTGGCCGCGGAACGACCGGTGGCGATCGTGGTGGACGATCTCCAGTGGTGCGACGAGGACACCTGCAACCTGATCCGGTTCCTCACCCGCCGCCTGGAGCCGTCGCAGGTGCTGTGGCTGGGCGTGATCACGCCGGGCGAGGTCGAGCGGGATGCCCCCGCCAACCGGCTCTGCCGCGCGCTCCGCGCCAAGGGCCACGCGGAAGTGGTCACGGTCCTACCGCTGAGCGAGGACGAGGTTTGGCAGCTGGTCCGCGAGATGGGCCACGTGAGCGTGCCCAACGGCGGGCGGCGCTTGGCCGCGCGGCTGCATCGGATCACGGCGGGGAATCCGTTCCACCTGATCGAGCTGCTCAAGACCATGTTCGCGCAGGGCCTGCTGGCCATGGACGAGCACTCGGGGGAGTGGATCGCGGTGTCCTCCGAGGTCGGAGCGGG
>DASSMN010000229.1:0-2187 GCA_035688885.1 Gemmatimonadales bacterium | reverse complement strand
CGGGTGACCCTGATGGTGGGAAACGCGGCCCTGCAGGCGGCGGAGCGGGCGCGCGAGATGATCGCGCAGGCGGTCTCCGAGCAGCTCGAGATCCCCTCGTCGCGGCTGGTCTTCGCCGAGCGCCGGGTCTTCGACGCCCAGGAGCCCGACAAGGGCCTGACCTTCCAGGACGCGGTGATCGCCACCGAGGCCCGCTTCGGCACCATCGCCACCACCGGCAGCTACATCCCGCCGCGCTCGCCCGGCCGCTACCGCGGCGCCGGCGTGGGACCCTCGCCGGCCTACTCCTACTCGGCGTCGGTGATCGAGGTCGAGGTGGACCCCGAGACCGGCCTGTGGAACCCCCTCCATGTCTGGATCGCGCACGACGTGGGCCGCTCGCTCAACCCGGTGCTGGTGATGGGCCAGGTCGAGGGGAGCGTCTACATGGGCCTGGGCGAGGTGATGATGGAAGAGCAGGCCTTCCGCCGCCTCCCCAGGCACCTCTCGAACGCCCTGGTCCACAAGCACCCCTCGGTGCTGGAGTACAAGAGCCCGGCGTTCAACGACATGCCGCCGGTGACCACCTATCTGATCGAGGATCCCGATCCCCAGGGCCCCTTCGGCGCCAAGGAAGTGGGCCAGGGGCCGCTGCTGCCGATCATGCCCGCCGTGGCGAACGCCATCTGGGACGCCGTGGGCGTGCGCGTCGATCAGGTGCCGATCCATCCCCACATGGTGCTCAAGGCGCTGGACGCCAAGGGCAAGGGCCAGGAGCCGCGCTTCGGCCCCAAGGCCTTCCCGGAGGTGGACTTCGGCGAGGACCTGCTGGTGCCCACGCCCGGGCAGGGGGGCGACGGCACGGCCATCAACGACTACCGCGAGAAGCTGCGCTCCAGCATGCGCTCCGCCTCGGGCACCATGATGACCCGCGAGGAGGCGCTGCGGAAGAAGAAGCTGGCGGCGCTGACCACCGACCTCAAGGGGGCGAAGTAGACCCATGCTGCGCCTCCCCTCCTTCAAGTTCCACCAGGCCCGCAGCCTCGCCGAGGCCGCCGCGGTGCTCGCCGGCGAGGGCGCCGGCGAGGGCGAGCTCGTGCGCCTCGTGGCCGGCGGCACCGACCTCTGGCCCAACATGAAGCGCCGCCACCAGAAGGCCACCACCGTGGTGAGCCTGATGGACATCCCGGGGCTCGCGGGCATCGGCGTCAACGGCGAGATCCACATCGGCGCCACCACCCTGCTCGACGACATCGTGCGCCACCCCGCCGTGCGCGAGCGCTACCCCGCCTTCGCCGCCGCCGTGCAATCGATCTCCTCGCCGCCGCTGCGCAACATGGGAACGATCGGCGGCAACCTGTGCGTCGACACCCGCTGCACCTACTACAACCAGACCGAGGAGTGGCGTCGCTCGATCGACTACTGCATGAAGGAGGAGGGGGAAATCTGCTGGGTGGCCACCAGCTCGCCGCGCTGCTGGGCCCACTCCGCCTCCGACTCCGCCCCCATGGCCTGCGCCCTGGGAGCCGGCGTCAAGCTGGTTTCCAGGGACGGCGAGCGCGTGATCCCGGTCGAGGAGCTGTACCAGGACGACGGTATCCAGTACCTCGCCAAGCGTCCGGACGAGATCCTCACCGGCCTCCATCTCCCCGCGGACGCCGCCGCCGGCCGCTGCCGCTCGGCCTTCTGGAAGCTGCGCCGCCGCGGCTCGATCGACTTCGCCGTCCTCTCCGCCGCCGCCGCCGTCTGGCTGGCGCCGGACGGCACGGTCGAGAGAGCGCGGATCTACCTCGGCGCCGTCGCCTCCCATCCTCTCCCCGCCCGGGCCGCCGCGGACTTCCTGACCGGCAAGCGGCTCGACGAGGAGACCATCGGCGAGGCCGCCCGGCTCGCCCGCAAGGTCGCGACGCCCATGGACAACACCGATTTCCAGACCCAGTGGCGCGGCACCATGGTGCACCGCTACACCGAAGCCGCCCTGCGCGACGTGGCGGGGCTGCCCCAGACCCGGCTGGCGCCGAAGCATGCCGGGACGCTGCTGCCGGTGGTGGAGGGGTGAGTGGCTGAGCTGCGGAGCCTGTTCGCGCCGGTGGGGGCCGGCAAGGAGTAGGTGCCGGCGGGAGCCGGCAGAAGAGACCTCAGGGACGAAAGAGACTCCAGGGACAACAGGCGAAGGACGCTCCGAAGGGGGCTTCTTTTCCTGCCGTC
>DASSMN010000228.1:0-2484 GCA_035688885.1 Gemmatimonadales bacterium | reverse complement strand
CGATGCCGCGGGTCGGGCCGGCGTCGTGCACCGGGACGTCAAGCCGGAGAACGTCCTGCTCGACCGGCACACCGGTCGCGCGCTGCTGGCGGACTTCGGGATCGCTCGGGCCATGGTGGCCGAGGGCGGGGTGAGCACGGGGCAGGGCGTCGCCGTCGGGACTCCGGCGTACATGAGCCCGGAACAGGCAGCGGGCGAAGAGGTGGACCGCCGCAGCGATCTGTATTCGCTGGGCGTCGTCGCGTACGAGATGCTGGCGGGGCACCCGCCGTTTCAGGGGCCCAACCGCGTGGTGGTGTCGAAGCACATCGCCGAGCGTCCCACGCCCATCGAACGGGTGTGCCCCGCGTGCCCCCGTCCGCTGGCCTGGGCGATCATGAAGGCGCTGGAAAAGCCGCCCGCCGAGCGCTGGCAGAGCGGCGAGGAGCTGCGCCAGGCCTTGGCCGGCGAACGCCCCCTCCCGGCTCGGCGCCGGCCGCGGCGCGCCCTCGTCGCCGCGGCAGTGGTGGCCAGCGTAGCGCTGATCGGCGCGGGGGTCGGGCTGGCCCGCCGCAGCGACGGCCCGCCGGTCGGGGTCAACCCCCGCCACTCGATTCTGGTGCTCCCCTTCGACAATCTGCGGGGCGATCCGTCGATGGAGTGGCTGCGCGACGGCAGCGTGAGCATGCTGGGGCTCAACCTGTCCCAGTGGAACGACCTGTCGGTGGTGGACCACGAGCGACTGCACGATCTCCTCGCGCGGCACAAGCTCGTGGCCGGCGACGAGATCGGCCTCGACATGGCCCGCCGCCTGGCCCGCGAGGCCGGGGTCTGGACGGTCGTCCTCGGCGACTACGAGCGGGCGGGCGACTCGCTCCATCTGGTTGCCCGGGTCTACGACGTGACCACCGGGAACCGGGTCAGCGTGGCGCGGGTGGACGACCGGCCAGGCGAGGATGTGCGGCCGCTGTTCGATCACCTGGCCAGCGAGCTGCTGAATCTGTCCGGGGCCCCGGGCGGAATGCAGGTAGCCGTGGCCCGCTCCACCACCGCGTCACTGGAAGCGTACCGGGCCTATCTCACCGGCATCGAGCAGCTCAACCGCTGGGACCTGGCCGGGGCGGAGCGCGACCTGACACGCGCGCTGACGATCGACACCACGTTCGGGCTGGCCTACTACAAGCTGGCGCTCACCCGCGGCTGGCTCACCGGCACCGAGGATTCGATCGCCACCCGCGCGATCGTGCGGGCCACGACGTTCTCCGGCAACCTGCCGATTCACGACCGTACGGTGATCAACGCCTACCGCTCCTTCCTGGCCGGCGAATACGCGGAAGCCCGGAGGCTCTACCAGCAGCTCCTGTCGCGGGATAAGGACGACGCGGATGCCTGGTACGGCCTGGGGGAGGCCTGGTTCCACGATACGACCAACGTGGACCTCGGTCCTCAATTCACCGAGTCGATCCGAGCGTTCAATCACACGCTGCAGCTGGATCCCGACTATGCGCTGGCCTACGACCACGTGCAGTCGATGCTGAGCGCCGCGGCCGGCAACCGTCCGTTGTATGCGCTCATCACCCCTGATTCCTTTGCCCTCGCCTTCCGGCGCGACGGAACGCCCCTGCTCGACAGCTCGACCGTGCAGCTGGCGGTGCGCCGGGCGCGGGCCGAGGCGCTGGCGAGCGCGCGGAGCTGGGTGTCGGCCCAGCCCACCACGCTCCGGGCGCACGGGGCCATGGTCAACGCCTACGTGGCGTCGGGCAAGTACGACGCGGCGCTGGCCGAGGTCGACCGCTTCGGCCAGACGTCGCCGCGGCATCCGGAGCAGCCGTTCGTGGAAGCCCGCATCCGCTTCGCCGCGGGCCAGGTAGACCAGGCGGCGCAGCAACTCAAGAGCGCGCTCGATACGGTGGCCGCCCAGGACTTCCGTCCCTATCAGGGCACCCCGACCGTGGTCGGCGACATCGCCGCGGCGGCGAATGTGTTCGCGTATCAGGGGGACCTCACCAGCGCGGCCAAGGCGCTCGACTTCGCCGAGCAGGTGCGTCGGGAGGTGGTGCAGCACGCCGCGCGCGAGCCTAACGAGCCCACAGACGAGTCCTGGCGGCGGGTGATGCTGGGCGATCTCTACTCGGCGATCGGGGCGCCGGCGTCATCGCTGCGCCAGGTCTGGCAAAGCGCGGCCGAGGCGGGACGGATGGCGAGCCCGGACAAGCGCAAGCACATCGCGCACAGCGGCGCGTCGGCCGCCATCGGCCTCTTCACCGGACTGGCCGGCGACACCAGCGCGCTGGTCGAGTACCGGACGATGTCGGGCGACCCGCTGTCGCGTGAGGTCCGCGCCTTGTTGGCGCTCAGTCGCGGCGATTCGGTCGCCGCGAGGAAGGCGCTGGCGGAGCCCGATACGGTGAGCCATGGGATGATGAAGTGGTCGGTCCCGGGGTACACCCGACCGCTGGCGGCCCAGGCGTACTATCTCCTGGGCGACTACCAGACCACGCTCCG
>DASSMN010000601.1:0-2998 GCA_035688885.1 Gemmatimonadales bacterium | reverse complement strand
TTACCGGCGCTCGGCCTGACCCACGATATCGTCGGCCGCCGAGTGGGCGATCAGCAAGCCATGCAGGCCGACGCAGGTCGCGCCGTGCCCTCATGCCTTGGTCTCCGCGCTGGACGCCTCGCGCCGCTCCACGAGCTCGATCCGGTTCCCGAACGGGTCGTGTACGTACACCCGCTCGACGCCGGGAACCGGGACCGCGCGCTCGACCGGATGGCCGGCGTCCACGCAACGCCGAATCAGGCCCGAGAGCCCGCGCACGCGGAAGGCCGGATGCGCCTTGAGCGCCGGCCGAAAGTCGTCCTCGACCCCGAGATGCACCTCGACGGTGCCGCCGCGAAACCAGGCGCCGCCTCGTCCCGCCAATGACGGAGGCTTGGGAATCTCCTCGAGGCCGAGCACCTCGCCATAGAACCGCCGCGCCGAGGCTTCCTCCCCGACGGGCATGGCGAGCTGGAGGTGATCCAGGGCAATGATCGGCATCGGCACTGCTCCTCGAAGGTGGAATTCAGGCTGCTTGACCGGCCGTCCCAGCGATTCCGCACATCGCCGGATGCCGTGCCGGGGCAGGAACGTCACACCCTTCAGCGCCGCGGCGCTCCCCCCACGATACGTGACAGGTCGAGCGAGCGCATCGCGCCCACGGCTACCTCCCACGCGCCTTCGGCGCAAAGCCCGCGCACGCCGGCATCCTCGTAGGCGGTCATGGCGGCCTCGACCAGCGCGGCGCGAACCTGCTCGGCCAGCTCGCGCATGTCAGCGTTCACCTCGTGCCTCCGTTTCGTCACACAACCGACAGGGCAGGACCGTCCCCAGTCGCGCCGCCCGGCCTGACTCGGTCAGGACCCAGGGCCGCACCTGCCAGGGCGGGGCGTGGCGGACATGCTGGCTGTGTCCGCAGTCGAGCTCGGCGACCCACTGCCCTTCCGCATCCTGGTGAAAGCCGACAATACGGCGATCGGAACTCATGCGGCGTCAATGCCCGTCTCTGCCCTGATCGCTCGCGCCCGGCGTGTGCCCCGGCGGCCGCACCGGCTGGCATTCCTGCTCGAAGCGCTGCACCACCTGGAGCCGGTTCTCCATCGCGCCCGACTCGGCGGCGATGCGCCAGGCGAACTCGCGGCGGGTCTCGACCGGCTCCGCCCCCTGGTCCACCGCCACCCGCCACTGGGCGCAGTAGGCGGGCAGCTCCACGTCGATGATCCGGCGGGCCGTGGTGAGCCCCGCCATGAAGGACTCGCACGACGGGTATGCGGCGGCCTGCGCACGATGGACGGCCTCGTGGGCATCGAGCTGCGCGCGCATCAGCGAGTCCCGCACGTCGGCGCGAATGCGAGAGACCGCCTGGCCGCCTTCGCAGCGGGTGATGCCGGGGAAATCGTCCAGCACGGCGGGGCGCTGCGCCGCGAGCGGCCCCGCGATGCCGGCGAGCATCAGCATCGCCAGCGCCAGCTGGCATGTCGAGCCCACCGCCGGCGCCCCGCCAAGACTACATTGCACTGCCATTCCCATGACGAATCTCCACGTGCTTCCCGAGACGGCGCCCACCCGCCCTCCCGTCGTTCTCCTCGGCCTCGATGCCGCCGAGATCGAGGTGGTGGACCGCCTGGTGGCGGCTGGCCGCATGCCCAACCTCGCCCGCCTCCGGCAGCGGGGCCGCTGGGGCCGGCTGCAGACCGAGCCGCCCCACTTTCTCAGCCTGGTGTGGTCCACCTTCTTCTGCGGCACCCGTCTGGGCGACCAGGGCTGGTACTTCAACAAGATCTGGAATCCCGATCGCCAGCGGCTGCAGTACGTGGATCCCACCTGGCTCCCGGTGGACCCGTTCTGGAACGCGCTCGATCCGTCGTACCGCCTCGCGATCCTCGATCTCCCCTACGCCACCGAGCTCCGAGCCCGCCCCAACATGATGGCACTAAACGGCTGGCAGTGCCACGACGACTTCGGCCGGAGCGCGGTGCCCGCCGAGCTGTGGGACCGGCTGTCGCGGCGGCACGGGCGGCCCCGGATGGCGCCGGAGGTCTTCGGCCCTCAGAGCGCGGCCACGCTCCTGGCCCAGCGCCGGGAGGTACTGGAAGGAAATCCGCAGTTCGCCGACCTCTGCCGGGACCTGCTGGCGAGCGAGCGCTTCGATCTCTTCCTCGCGGTCTTCGGCCTGGTCCATCGCGGCTCCCACTATCTGTGGGACCTCTCGCAGGCCGACCTCCGCGGCGAATCCGACTCCACCCGCGACCTGCTGCGCGGCACCCTGGACGAGCTCTACGCGTCAGCCGACGAGGCGCTGGGGCGTGTGCTCGAGGCCGCACCGGCGGATGCCCGCGTGATGGTCTTCGCCCTTCACGGGATGGGCCCCAACGACGGCTGGTACGAGGTCCTGCCGCAGATACTCGAGCGGATCCATCGCGGCCGGACCGGACCGGCGGAGCGGCCCGGGCTCCTGTACCGACTCCGGCAGGCGCTGCCGTGGACCCTGGTGCGCCAAGTGACCCGCCGCATGCCCACCGCGTGGAACAAGGCGCTGGTGCCGCTCTGGTCGCGCCGGATGCGCGACTGGTCCTCCACCAGATACTTCGCGCTTCCCATGGACTACAACGGCTACGTGCGCCTCAATCTCAAGGGGCGCGAGCTGGAAGGCTGCGTGGAGCCCAAGGATGCCGACGGCATCATGGAGGAGCTCGACGCCGCGCTGTGCAGCTTCCGTGACCTGACGACCGGCCGCCCGGTCATTCGCGGCACCATCAAGGTGGACGATCTGATCCCGCGCAGCGCACCGCGGCGCCGGTTTCTTCCCGATCTCATCGTGCTGTGGGACCCGCCCGGCCCGGTGTGGGACTCGGAGGGGCTGGTCTCCGACCGGTTCGGCGAGATCCGCTGGCCTCGGGGACGGAAGCTCGCCTCCGGCCGCTCGGGCAACCACACGCCGCATGGCTGGTTCGTGGCCGCCGGACCCGGGATCCGGCCCGGGGCAAGCGAGCGAACCTACGACACCGCGGACCTCATG
>DASSMN010000316.1:0-5039 GCA_035688885.1 Gemmatimonadales bacterium | reverse complement strand
GATTTCCTTCACCCGCCCGGTCCGGCCCGCGTTGAGGCGGGCAAGAATCCGGGGCGTCATGAGACTCAGCTCGTTGGCCCACGCCGCCGTCGCGACGCGGACCCGGAGCACCCCGTCGGGGGTGACCGACTCGGGAGCGGTGACGGCCGCGATCTGCGGGCCCACCAGCTCGTCCCACTGCTCGATGATGCCGGCCTGCTGCAGCCGCTTGGAGAACCCCGACTGCTTGAGGTAGCTCGCCAGGGCCTCCGCCAGCGTGGCGGGCGGGCGCCGCTCGGTCACGGCGTCACCTTTCCGGCCTCTACGTGCCACACGGGGAGCGCCAGGTCGGGCGGCAGCTCGTCGGGCCGGGGCGCCGTCAGGAACACCTGCCGCCCGGGGATCTCGAGCAGCCGGCGGGCCAGGCGGCGCTGGCGCTCGCGGTCGAAGGCGGCGAACACATCGTCGAGCAGCAGCGCGGGCTCCGTGCCGCGGGCCTCGCGGAGCGCCGCCAGCTCGATCAGCTTGAGCGCCACCGCGGCGGCGCGCTGCTGGCCGTTGGAGCCGAACTCGCGGAGCGGCTTGCCGGCAACGGCCAGTACCAGATCGTCACGATGCGGCCCCACGGTAGTCATCGCCCGGCCCTGATCGCGCGACCACGCGGCCGCCAGCGCCGCGTCCCACGCCGCCGGGTCAGCGAGCTCGGGCCCGGTGCGGTACTCGAGCCGGGCCCCGCCGCCCTCGCCGAGGCACTCGAACTCGGCGGCGAACTGTCCGGCCGCGCCCTCGGCCCACTGCTCGCGCCGCGCGATGATTCCCGCGCCGGCGGCGGCGAGCGGGGCATCGAATGCGCGGGCCACCTCCCATCGGCCCTGGCGAAGCGCGCTGTTCCGCTGGGCGAGCGCGCCGCGATAGCGCGACAGGCTCCGGAGATAGTGCCGGTCGGCGAGCGATAGCAGCCGATCGAGGTAGGCCCGCCGGCCCGCTGCCGAGCCTGCCGCGAGGCTCACGTCGTCCGGCAGGAAGGAGACCGCGAGCCAGGCACCGACCGCGTCGGCCAGCCGCTCGGGTTCCTGCCCGTCCACCAGGATTCGCTTCCGCCGGCCCGCCGAGGCGTAGCTGGCGCCGACCGATGCCGCGAGACCGCCGTCCACGTCCGCCTCGAGGTGGAATCCGGGTCCCTCGAAACGGGTCACCTCGTGGTCCGGCGCGCCGCGGAAGGAACGGAACAGCACCGGGTAGTAGAGGGCCTCGAGCAGGTTGGTCTTGCCCTGGGCGTTGGGGCCCAACAGCACCAGGCCGGACGCGGGGGGCTCACAGTCGAGGTCAGCCAGGTTGCGGAAGCCTCGAGCCACCAGGTGGCGGAGCCGCACTACTCGATGTGGATCTGCCGGCTGACGACGGCACCCTGCTGGCCCAGCAGGTCGACCCCGAAGGCCTGCACGACGACCGTCGCGCCGCTGTGACCGATTGTCGAAAGCTGTGCCGCGAAGTTCACCGTGTCCTGGCCCTCTCCATCGATCGGCGCGAAGCCCTGATTCACCCCGCCCACGGCGATATAGACCGTGTCGACCCCATCGGCGTCAAAGCTCCGGCCCTGGATGATGAGCAGGTCGCCTTCCGTCACGACCGTATCGGCGGTACCGGGCTGGGTGATCTCGGTGATGGGACCCTGCCCGTCTCCCGGATTTTCGACCGGAAAGACGAACCGGTCCCGGGTGCCGCACCCTGCCAGCATTGCCAGCGCCGCCCACCAGATTCGCCGTGGAAATGCCGTTCCAGGAATCATGGAAAAATAGCCGGTTGCAAGGTGAAATTGCAGGCTCAAGCCCCGGTAAACTGAGGCTTTCGCTTCTCCAGGAACGCGCGGGTTCCCTCCCGCATGTCGGCCGTTTCGCTGAGCAGTCCGAACCAGGCGGCCTCGAGCTCCAGGGCCCGATCGAGGCCCAGGTCCAGGCCGGCGTCCACCAGCTCGAGGCAGGCCCGGACGGCCAGCGGGCCGTTCTCGAGAATGGCGCGGAGCAGGGTAGTGGATTCGGCCATCAGCCGATCGGCCGGGACCACCCGGTTCACCAGCCCGATGCGCCAGGCCTCCTGGGCGTCGATCATCGCGCCGGTGAGCAGCAGCTCGAGCGCCCGTCCCCGGCCCACCAGCCGCGGCAACCGCACCGTACCTCCGTAGCCCGGCCCGATGCCCAGCTTGGCTTCGGGCTGGCCGAACCGGGCGGATTCGCTGGCGACCCTGAGATGGCACGCCATGGCCAGCTCACACCCGCCACCCAAAGCAAAGCCGTTCACCGCCGCGAGCACCGGTTTTCCGCAGCGCTCCAAACGCCGCATCATGTGCTGGCCGGCCCGAGCCCGCGCCTGGCCCTCCTGAGCGCTCTGCGCTCCGATCTCGCCGATGTCGGCGCCGGCCACGAAGGCCTTCGGGCCGGCGCCGGTGAGGAGGGCCGCGCGGATATCCGGTTCGCGCGCCACCCGTCCGGCGGCGTCGTCCAGCTCGGCGATGACGGTGGCGTTGAGCGCGTTGAGCTTGTCGGGACGGTTGATCGTGATCGTGGCGATCCCGTCGGCGAGGTCGAAGAGCAGGGTCGTGTAGGCCATGGTGGTCGCGGGTGAGAGAGGGCCGGCCTGCAGCTCGAGCGAGATAGAACAACATAACCGGCTATCTTTGCCGCATGACCATCCCACAGCCGATCGACTGGACCGCCGATGGCGCGGTTCGGATCTTGGACCAGACCCTGCTCCCCGGCGAGGAGCGCTACCTCGACCTCGACACGGTGGACGCCGTGGCGGAGGCGATCCGCACACTGCGGGTGCGTGGCGCGCCTTTGATCGGGATCGCCGCCGCCATGGGCGTGACGCTGGCGACGCGGGGCGGCACGCCGTCGCTCGAGTCGGTGTGCGCGGCCTCGAAGACGCTGGGCGCGACGCGACCCACGGCGGTGAACCTCCACTGGGCACTGGCGCGGATGGAGCGGCGGGCGGTGGCCGCCGTGAAGCAGGGGGAGGACCTGGTCGGAGCCCTGCGCCAGGAAGCCGATGCGATCTGGGCGGAAGACCGTGCGATGTGCGCTCGCATCGGGGCGCTGGGCGCTGAGCTCGTGGGTGCCAACGCGCTGGTGCTCACGCACTGCAATGCGGGCGCGCTGGCGACCGGCGGGATGGGAACTGCCCTCGCGCCGGTGTACACGCTGCACCAGGCGGGGAAGCGGGTCGCGGTGCTGGCCGACGAGACCCGCCCGTTGCTGCAGGGCAGCCGGCTCACCGCGTGGGAGCTGAGCCGCGCGGGCGTCCCGGTCACGGTGATCACCGACAACATGGCCGCGAGCCGGCTTCGCCGGGGCGACGTGACCTGCGTGCTGGTGGGCGCGGACCGGGTCGCGGCCAACGGCGACGTGGCGAACAAGATCGGCACCTACGGCCTGGCGCTGGCGGCGCGGGCGGCGGGCGTGCCGTTCTACGTGGCCGTGCCGACGTCCACGGTGGATCCCGCCACGCCCACCGGCGATGCCATCCCGATCGAGGAGCGAGCGGCCGCCGAAGTGTCGGGCTGGCGCGGGCAGCGCGCCGCGCCGGACGGCGTGCCGGTGTGGAATCCGGCGTTCGACGTGACGCCGGCCGAGCTGGTGACGGCGATCATCACGGACCGGGGGGTCTTCGCGCCGGCGGACGTGACGAGGCCAGCGTGAGGGTGAACCTCGCTCGGCGGTGCCGCTGATGCCCTCCGTACTCGCGCTCGACCAGGGCACCACCGGCAGCACCGCGCTGCTGGTGCACCAGGACGGCAGCATCCTGGGCCGCGGCTACCGCGAGTTCACCCAGCACTATCCCCGGCCCGGCTGGGTCGAGCACGACCCCGAAGAGATCCTGCGGGTCTCGCTCGAGGCCATGCGGGAGGCGCTCGCTTCGAACGGCGAGCGACCGGCCGGGCTGGGCATCACCAATCAGCGCGAGACGGTGGTGCTGTGGGACCGGCGCACGCTGGCGCCGATCGGGCCGGCGATCGTGTGGCAGGACCGCCGGACCGGCGAGCGCTGCCGGGCCCTGCGGGAGTCGGGTGAGGAAACCCTGCTTCGCGAGCGCACCGGGCTCGTCGCCGATCCGTACTTCTCCGCCACCAAGCTCGAATGGCTGCTGCAGGACCCGGTGATCCGACGCCGCGCCGAGCGGGGCGACCTCGCGGCCGGCACGGTCGAGAGCTGGCTGGTGGCGCGGCTTACCGGCGGCGCCGTCCACGTGACGGACCATACGAACGCCTCCCGCACCCTGCTCTACAACCTGGGGGCGCGCGACTGGGATGTCGATTTGCTCGCATTGTTCGGCGTGCCGCGCGCGCTGCTGCCCGACATCGTGGCCTCGAGCGGCACCGTGGGCGAAACCGATCCGGGCCTGCTCGGCAGGGCCCTGCCCATCGCCGGCCTCGCGGGCGATCAGCAGTCGGCGCTGTTCGGCCAGGGCTGTTGGGTGGACGGCATGGCCAAGAACACCTACGGGACCGGCGCCTTTCTCCTGGTGTATACCGGCGCGGCGCCGGCGGCCCCGCCGCCCGGCGTGCTCGCGACCGTGGCGTGCGGCCCGCGGGGCGAGCCGGCCTATGCGCTGGAGGGGAGCGTGTTCATCGCCGGGGCGGCGGTGCAGTGGCTCCGGGATGGGCTGGGCCTGCTGCGGGTCGCGAGCGAGAGCGAAGCGCTGGCGCGGAGCGTGACGGACACCGGCGGGGTGCACTTCGTCCCCGCTTTCGTGGGCCTGGGGACCCCGCACTGGGAATCGGAAGCGCGCGGTACCATCACCGGACTGACCCGCGGCACCTCGCGCGCCCACCTGGTGCGGGCGGCGCTCGAGGCGATGGCCTTCAGCAGCGCGGACCTGCTGCGGGCGATGACGGACGCGCGCGACCTGCACGTGCCGGTGCTTCGGGTGGACGGCGGAGCGGCGGCGAACGACTGGCTGATGCAGTTCCAGGCCGACGTGCTGGGGATTCCCGTCGAGCGCCCCGATCTGGTCGAGACCACGGCGCTCGGCGCCGCCGGCCTGGCCGGCCTGGCGCTGGGCGT
>DASSMN010000235.1:0-4878 GCA_035688885.1 Gemmatimonadales bacterium | reverse complement strand
GCCATGCGAACCCGCGCATCTCCGTCCGCCAACCGGTCCACCGCGATCCGCACGCCGTCTCGAATCTCGAGCGCGTCGAGCGTGTGGAACGCCGCCGCGCGAAGGAGCGGGTCCGGATCGGAACGAGCGGCCTCGAGCAGCTCGGGCGCCAGGTCGCGGCGCCCCGCGCGCCGGGCTGCGCTCAGCACGGCTCCGCGGACCTCGGCGCTGGGATGCCGCAGCAGGTCGGCCAGCAGCTCGCGCGCGCCCGCGCCCACGAACTTGACCAGCGTGCTGGTGGCCTCGGTCACCCGCTCGCCACGCTGGATCAGGTCCACCAGCGCGGCCGGCACGCCCAGCCGCTCGAGCCCGACCGCGGCGCGGGCCCGGATCTCCGGATCCTGATCGTCGAGCGCCACCAGCAGCGGGCCTTCGGCCTGGGCGCCGATCTGCTCGAGCGCCTCCACGCTTCGCATGCGAACCCACCAGGCCTGATCGCCCAACGCTCGCACCAACCGGTCGATCACCTCGGGGTGGTCGAACCGACCCAGCGCGGCGGCGATGCGGGTGCGGACGAACGGAGCGGGATCGGTCAGCAGATGATCGAGCAGATGGGTCATCGCCCGCTGATCGCCGAGTCGGGCGAGCGCAGTGGCGGACTTGGCCCGCACCTCGTCGTCCGGGTCGTCGAGGGCGCGCACCAGCGCCGGAAAGGCCCGCTCGGCCCTGACTTCGCCCAGCACGTTGGCGGCCCAGGCACGGGCGGGGTGGCGTCCGGGCTGATCGAGCAGGGCAAGGAGCGGCTCGATCACCAGCGTCCCATGACGGCCGAGGATGTCGGCGATCCGGGGCGCGAGCCAGACATCCGCCGTCCTGAGCGCCTCGATGAGCGGCTCGACGGCGCGAGGATCGCGGATCCGCGCCAGGGCGCGGAGCGCGATCTCGCGGACGTCGGCATCTTCGCTGCGGGTGGCCTGCACCGTCTGCAGCAGGGCCGGTACCGCTTTGGCATTGCCGACCCGGCCGAGCAGCTCGGCGGCGAAGGCCCGCTCACGCCATGGGCGAGCCAGTCGGAGCTTCAGGACGTAGCGATCCACCATGCCGAGCCGGTCGTACACATCGAGCAGCCAGGCCGGCCGCTCCGCGGTGCCCCGAGCCTGCTCCTCCAACACTGCCTCGAGCGCCTCGAGATCGTACAATGTGCTTAGCCGCCGGATCTCGGGCTCGAGCAGCGCACGCTCCCGCGTCGCGAGCTCCGCCACCCGATCGCGATAGAGGCCCTTCCGGCGGGCCAGCCGCCGTTCGACCAGATTGAGGTAGGAGGTAGAGACCAGCCAGGCGACCACCGCGAGCAGCCCCATCCCGAGCATCCCGCCAGCGACGATCAGGACGAGCGTCAGCGGGCTCACATCACCGGAGCGAGTCGTCCAGGAACACGAGTGCCTGGCGCCGTGAGACGACCGCTTCGAGCGCCTCGTGGATGGCGGGATCAATGGCCGTGCCGACCAGCTCGCGCAGGCGCTCGATGGCGTCCTCGGGGGCCATCTTCTCCTGATAGGGCCGCGCGGTGGTGAGGGCGTCGTAGATCTCGACCGCCCCGATGATCCGGGCGCCCAGCGGGATGTCCTCCCCGGCAAGCCGGTCCGGATACCCGAAGCCGTCCCACCGCTCGTGGTGGCTCCGGACCAGGCTGATGACCTCGCCCAGGTGGACCAGCGGCGCGAGGATCTGGCAGCCCACCAGCACGTGCTGCTTCACGTGCTCGTATTCCTCGTCGCTCAGCGGACCGTGCTTGTTCAGGATCTCCTCGCGAATCCCGATCTTGCCGATGTCGTGGAGCCGCCCGGCGGTGCGGACGTCCTCGATTTCCTGGTCCGGGCGCTCCAGATGGGCGGCCACGCTGGCCGAGAGATCGGCCACCCGAGCCGAGTGGCCGCGGAGGTAGGGATCCTTGGCCTCGAGCGCGTTGACCAGCGCCTCGAGCGTCGCGACCGAGATCCGTTCCTGAGTGGCTTGCTCCAGCCGCCGCTCGGCCACCCGCAGGGCCACCTCTTCCTTGAGCCACTGGTTGATCTGCTGTCCCTCGAGCAGCGTGTGGCGGCGCTCCAGGGCGCGCGAGATGGCGCGGCCCAGGTGCGAGAGGTCGATCGGTTTGAGCAGGTAGTCGAGCGCTCCGCGCTGCATGCAGAGGGCGGCCGAGGTGGCGTCGTTCACGGCGGTGAGCATGAGCAGGGCCACCGACGGTTCCAGTTCCATGATCTGGGGTACGAGATCGATGCCGTTGGTGCCGGGCAGGTTCACGTCCAGCAGGATCCCCGTGATCTTCTGGCGCCGGAGCACGTCCAGCGCCTCTTCACCCGTCGCGGCGACGGCCACCTCGTAGCCTTGCTGGACCAGGTACTTCCGCATGGCGTTGCGAATCGCCTCCTCGTCGTCGACGACGAGGAGGGTCACGGGGACTCCGCTCAGCGACACGCGGACTCCTTCTCGGGTGCGGACGCCTCGTGGGCGGCCGGCCTGGCGCGGGGTGCGGGGGTGGAGAGAAGGTAGAGAGCGCGGAGACCGGGGGCAAGAGAAGCTCGGTGGCCTCGACCCTCCGGTTCAGCCCACGAATTCCACCTCGACCCGCTCGGGAATGACGCCGGCCGCATGGCCGCGATCGAGCAGCGCCTGCACGGCCTGCCGCC
Source organism: Gemmatimonadales bacterium (assembly GCA_035688885.1). Taxonomy (GTDB): domain Bacteria; phylum Gemmatimonadota; class Gemmatimonadetes; order Gemmatimonadales; family GWC2-71-9; genus CAVVWJ01. The sequence goes on along the minus strand of DASSMN010000235.1, from coordinate 2,212 downwards.
CCCGTGGCCCGTAGTCCACGGTCCACTGGTTGACGTACATCCCGACGAAAGTGTCGGTCCGCTCGTCGCCGATCCCGCGATTGAACTGCTTGGCGTGCGCCAGGGCCGGCGCGCGGTGCTCGAGGCCGTAGACGATGCTGGCGCGGAGATCACGCGCGATCTGGTCGATCACCGGCCGGCCGAGGTCGCGGCGAACCGCGTTTCCGCCCAAGGGCAGCGGCAGCGTGGTGTCCTCCATCCACCAGGCGCCCAGATCGGCCCACAGGTGAAGGCCCGCGTCGGCGTAGGTGAGCTGGCCCTCGTGGATCAGGAGGCCGACATCCACCGTCCCTTCGTGAACCGCGTCCTCGATGCGGTCGAACGGCAGCACCACCTCCACCACGTCGGACTGGTAGAGCTTGAGGGCCAGGTACGCGGTGGTCAGCTTGCCCGGCACGCCGACCCGGAGCCCGCGAAGCGCCGAGCGGGGGTCGGCGGGACGGCGGCGGGTGGCCACCAGGCGCGGCCCGTAGCCGTCACCCATGGAGGAGCCCGAGCCGAGCAGCGCGTAGTCGCGCCAGAGATAGGCGTACGCGTGGATGGACACGGCGGTCACCTCGAGCTCGGCCCGGCGTGCCCGCTGGTTCAGGCTCTCGATGTCGGAGAGCTCGTGGACGTAGCGGAGATCGCCGGTGTCGATCTTCCCTTCGGCGAGCGCGTAGAACATGAACGCGTCGTCGGAGTCCGGGCTGTGGGCGACGCGAATGGTGCGGGGCATGAAAGCTCTCGGAGGACGGGAGAACGATCGGACGGTCAGTGCGGCCGGATCGAGATCGCCGGCGCTACGGGGTCCGGCCGGTGGACTCAGCCGCCTGCTTGAACTCGTCGATCACCGGCTGGTGCTCCTGATACTCCTGGCGGCCGGCGGCGCTTTCGGCCGGGAAGTGGGCGCGGAAGTCGCGCTCGGCCTGCCGCCGGCGAGCGGTGTCGTGCTGCAGGCCGGCGACGGTGCCGCGGATGATGTAGCCGAACAGGTGGCCCGGATTTCGGGCGAGGATCGTGTCCGCCAGCGCGAGGGCGCCGGGCATATCGCCGACCTGCATCCGGAGCACCGCGGCGTGGTAGCGGGCGTCGGCATCGATCGAGTCCAGCTGGCCGTAGGCGCCCAGCGCCATCGGAGTGAAGCGAACCACCTGGGCCGTATCGCCACGCTCGGCGGCCTGCATCACGCGGTTGAACAGCCGATCGAACCGCTCCCGTGGGGACATCTGACTGATATCGGGCGGCGTGCCGCCGCCGCCGGACCCCGCGAAGGGAGCGACCGCGCCGCCCCCGTCCTCGCTCGCACTCTGCGCCCCGGCATTGGCCATCTCCGGCGCGGCCGCCGGCCGCGCCTCGCGAATCACCTTGAAGACGATGAGCGACAGGAGCACCGTGCAGAGGCCCGCCGCCACCAGCCACGCGGTGCGCTCCCGCGTCGGCAGCGGAGTGCCGCCGCTCGTCGCGCCCACGGGACGGCCGCAGCGGTGGCAGAACCGGGCCTGGGGCGATAAATCCGCCCGACACGCCGCGCAGCTCCGCGGCACCAGACTGGCTCCGCAGGCACTGCAGAAGTTGCCGGAAGCGGGGCTCCCGCAGGCCGGGCAAGGAGTGGCGGTGGCGGTCATCGGGCCAGAAGCGTAACGGAGTGCGGGAACGGGGGAAAGGACAGGGGCGGGCCTTACCCCGGCGCCCCGCCTACGGTTTCTTTCACCGGTTCCCACACGGAGACGTGCTTCATGCCGCAGTCCCGGCAGCGCTCGAGCGGCTCGGCCGAGCGGCCCAGCCTCGACAACTTCCCCACCGACCTCTCGGGGGCCGGCAAGCAGGACCTGCTCGACGTGTCCCACCGCTTCGGCGTGGACTTCATCCGGCTGCAGTTTACCGACATCATGGGCGTCAACAAGAACGTCGAGGTGCCACGCAGCCAGTTCGCCAAGGCGCTCGATGGCGAGATCATGTTCGACGGGTCCTCGATCGAGGGGTTCGTGCGGATCGAGGAATCGGACATGCTGCTCAAGCCCGACCTGGGCACGTTCCGCATCCTGCCCTATGAGGACGAGGGCGGCCGGGTGGCCCGGCTGCTGTGCGACATCTACACGCCGGACGAGCAGCCCTTCGCGGGGTGCCCCCGGACCACGCTCAAGCGCCAGCTCGAGCGGGCCAGGAAGCTGGGGTACACGATGATGGCGGG
>DASSMN010000293.1:0-3560 GCA_035688885.1 Gemmatimonadales bacterium | reverse complement strand
TGGAGCCCCGCGGACGATTTCTGGTGAACGGCGAGCCGACCGAGAACCGGCTGTCCATCGGGCAGAAGGGATCGCTCCGGGTGGTGCTCCAGGCCACCGGACGCGCGGCCCACTCCGCGTACCCCGAAGAAGGCGAGAGCGCGATCACCGCGCTGCTCGATACCATCGAGCGCATCCGCGCCCTCCCGCTCCCGCACGATCCCCTGCTGGGAGCGTCCACGCTCAACGTCGGGCTCATTCACGGCGGCGTGGCCCCCAACGTGCTCGCGCCGGAGGCCGGGGCCCAGCTCCTGATCCGCACCGTGGAGCCCAGCGACCAGCTCCGGACCACCATCCGGGGGCTCGCGGCCCCGGGCGTGTGCGTGACGTTTCCGCTGGAGCTCCCCGGCTATAAAGGGGGGACGGCGCCGGCGGGGTGGGACACCACAGTGGTGAGCTACGGAAGCGACCTGCCCTTTCTTGGCACCTGGGGCGAGCGGTACCAGCTCGGTCCCGGCACCATCCGGGTGGCCCACACGGCCCACGAGCACATCCTCAAGGCCGACCTGCTGCGCGGCATCGAGCTGTACACCAGGTTGGCCACCGATCTCCTCGCCCGCGAGGCGTCATGACAGCGAAGATCCCGGTCACCGTGCTGGGCGCGACCGGTACAGTGGGGCAGAAGTTCATCCGGCTGCTGGCCGACCACCCGTGGTTCGAGGTGGCCGCGGTCGCGGCATCCTCCGCCTCCGCCGGCCAGCGCTACGGCGACGTGGTGCGCTGGCGTGAGAGCATGGCGATTCCCGACCGGATCGCGGCGCTCACGGTGCAGGAGTGCACGCCGCCGCTCGCCGGCCCGATCGTGTTCGGCGCGATGGATGCGGACGTGGCCGGCCCCATCGAGCAGGCCTTTGCCGCCGCCGGCGCGCTCGTGGTGACCAACACGCGAAACCACCGGATGGACGCCGACGTCCCGCTGCTCATTCCTGAGGCCAACCTCGACCATCTGGCGCTCATGGACCGGCAGCAGCAGGCCCGCGGCTGGTCCGGCGCCATTCTGGCCAATCCCAACTGCTCGACGGCGGCGCTGGTTCTGGCCCTGGCCCCGCTCCACCGGGCCTTCGGCATCGACAAGCTGTTCGTGTCGACCATGCAGGCCGTTTCCGGCGCGGGCTACCCGGGCGTCGCGTCGCTCGACATCCTGGGCAACGTGGTTCCGTTCATCGGCGGCGAGGAAGAGAAGATGGAGCGCGAGAGCCGGAAGATCCTCGGCGCCCTCGGGCCCGATGGCGTGACGCCGGCGGAGTTCGCGGTGAGCGCCCATTCCAACCGGGTGGCCACCGTGGACGGGCACCTGATGACGGTGTCGGTCGGGTTCCGGCGCCGGGTCACGCCCGAGGAGGCGACGGCCGTCCTGCGCGAGTTCCGCCCCAATCCCCGGGTCGCCTGCCTGCCCTCCTCTCCCGCCGCGCCGATCGAGGTGGATTCGCGCCCCGACCGGCCGCAGCCCCGGCTCGACCTCGAGCGCGGGCGAGGGATGGCGGTGACGGTGGGCCGCGTACGCGCCTGTCCCATCCTGGATCTGCGGCTGGCGCTCCTGGGCCACAATACCATTCGCGGGGCCGCGGGCCAGGCGGTCCAGATCGCGGAGCTCCTGGTGGCGGAAGGCCGGGTGGATCGCCCGGCATGATCGTCGCCAAGTTCGGCGGCACGTCGGTGGCCGACGCGGCGGCCATCGGGCGGCTCGCCGGCATCGTGCGGCAGCGCGCGGCCGACCGGCCGGTGATCGTCGTGAGCGCGCTGGCCAAGATCACCGACAGCCTGCTCGGGCTGGCCCCGCTGGTGCAGCGCGGCGACCGCGCCGCCCTCGATGCGGCGCTCGCGGCGATGCTCGAGCGCCATGGGTCCACCGCACGAGCGCTGCCCGGCGCCGCCGCCGCGATGCCGGCCATCGAGAGCGACGTGGCCGCGTTGGCACGGCAGCTGGCCGACGCGCTCGGCCGGGCCCTGCGTCCGGCGGAGCTCGATGCGGTGGCGGGGCGCGGCGAGCTCTGGAGCAGCCGCATCATCGCCGCCGCGCTCGAGGGCGCCGGCCTTCCCGGCACCTGGGTGGACATCCGTCCGCTCATGCTCACCGACGATCGTTACGGCCGCGCCACGCCTCAGATGCAGGCGCTCACCACCCGGGCGCGCGAGTGCCTGCGGCCGCTGCTCGAGGCGGGCCGCATCCCGGTCACCCAGGGCTTCATCGGGGCGACCGCCGAGGGGATCCCCACCACGCTGGGTCGCGGCGGCTCCGACTACACCGCCGCGCTGCTCGGCGCCGCGCTCGGCGCGCGCCGGGTCGAGATCTGGACCGACGTGAACGGCCTCATGACCGCCGACCCTCGCATCGTGCCGTCGGCCCGGACCCTCCGGGCCGCGAGCTACGAGGAGGCCGCCGAGCTGGCCACGTTCGGCGCCAAGGTGCTGCACCCCGCCACGGCCCAGCCGCTGGTACGCGCGGGCATCCCCATCGTGGTGCTCAACTCCACCTGTCCCGACGATCCCGGCACCATCATCGAGCCTTCGGCCGAGCTCGAGCGCATGGGCGACTCGCCGGTGCGGTCCATCAGCTGGAAGCGCGGGATCACCGTCGTCAACGTGCGGGCACCGCGCATGCTGGGCGCCTACGGGTTCCTGCGGGCGATGTTCGAGGCCTTCGAGCGGCACGAGGTGGTGGTGGACGTGCTGGCGAGCGGCGAGGTGAGCGTGTCGCTCACGGTCGAGGATCGGACCCGGCTGGACGCGGTGGTCCAGGACCTGAGCGAGCTGGCCGAGGTGTGGATCGAGAGCGGCCGGGCAATCGTGGCCGTGGTCGGCATCGGGATGCGGACCACGCCGGGCATCGCCGCGCGGCTATTCCGCGCGGTACAGCCGGCGAACGTGGAGGTGATCTCGCAGGGGGCCAGCGCCATCAACGTGACGTTCGTGGTGCGCGAGGAGGACGGACCTGACGTGGTCCGGCGGCTGCACCGGGAGTTCTTCGGGACCTGCTGAGCCTGGGTGGAGAATGCGCATCGCGATCGTCGGAAACGGCAAGATGGGTCAGGCCGTGGCGCGCTTGGCGGAACAGCGCGGCCACACCATCCACGGCGTGATCGGCGGCGGCGAGAATGCCGACGGCCGCGCCCTCACGGCCGCTCGCCTGGCGGGCGCCGATGTCGCCGTCGAATTCACCCGCCCCGATGCGGCGCCGGCCAATCTCGAGCGCCTGATCGAGGCCGGGATCCCCACCGTCACCGGCACCACCGGCTGGCTCGAGCAGCTGCCGAGGATTGCCGCCCTCGTGGTCCAGCGCAAGGGCGCCCTGCTCCACGCCGCCAACTTCTCGCTGGGCGTGCACCTGTTTCTTCGCGCCGCCCGCGAGCTCGCCCGCGGCTTTGCCGGGCGCCCGGAGTTCGACGCCTTTATACTGGAAGAGCATCACGCGGCCAAGCTGGACGCGCCCTCGGGCACCGCGCGCGAGCTGCAGGCGCGGCTCCGCCAAGGCGATCCCCAGCGTCCCTACCCGATCACCTCGCTACGCGTCGGCGCGGCGC
>DASSMN010000103.1:0-2682 GCA_035688885.1 Gemmatimonadales bacterium | reverse complement strand
CCGCCGCGCCGAGCTCAAGACCTACGCGATGGACGGTCTGCCCACCCGCGAGTCATATCCCGGCGTCGTGGTCATGCCGGCGGATGCCGGGCAGGTGCGCGCCGTGGTCCGGCTGCTTCATCTCGCCGGCATCCCCTTCGTGGCCCGCGGCGCCGGTACCGGCCTCTCCGGCGGCGCGGTGGCCGACCCTGATGCGGTCCTCATCGCCCTCACCCGGATGAACCGGATCCTCGAGATCGATCGGGTCGGCCGCCGGGCGGTGGTGCAGCCGGGCGTCGTGAACGCGCGCCTGTCCGAGGCGGTGGCGCCCTACGGTCTGCACTACGTGCCCGACCCGTCCAGCCAGGCCGCGTGTACCGTGGGCGGCAACGTGGGCGAGAATGCCGGCGGGCCGCACTGCCTCAAGTACGGGGTCACCACCAATCACATCGTGCAGCTCCACGTGGTACTGCCCGACGGCTCCACGGTCGAGCTCGGCTCGCCCCATGGCGAGCCCTGGGGGCCCGATCTGGTGGGCCTGTTCGTCGGCAGCGAGGGCATGTTCGGCATCGTCACCGCCATCACGGTGCGGCTCGAGCCGATGCCGCCCAGCGTGCGCACGCTGCTGGCCGATTTTCCCACGGTCCGCGCGGCCAGCGAAGCGGTGTCGTCGGTGATCGCGACCGGCATCGTGCCCGCCGCCATGGAGATGATGGACCGCGCCTGCGTGGCGGCGGTCGAGGCCTCGATCTACGCCGCCGGCTATCCGACCGACGCCGCCGCCGTGCTCCTGGTGGAGCTCGACGGTCAGCCCGATGCCGTCGAGGCGGAGGCCGAGCTGGTGGAGCAGATCCTCCGCTCGTGCGGGGCGCGCTCGGTTCGGAGTGCGTCTGCCGCGGCCGACCGGGCCCGCCTGTGGCAGGGCCGGAAGAAGGCGTTCGGCGCCATGGGACGGATCGCGCCCGACCTGGCCGTGCAGGACGCCGTAGTTCCCCGCTCGGCGCTGCCCGAGATCATGGACCGCATCGCCGAGATCCGTGACCGCCACCGGTTGAGCATCAGCAACGTGTTCCACGCGGGCGACGGCAACCTGCATCCCAACATCTCGTTCGACCGGCGCGACCCCGACCTGGTCCGCCGGGTCCACGTGGCCTGCCAGGAGATCATGGCCGCCTGCGTCGCCGCCGGCGGCAGCATCACCGGCGAGCACGGCGTCGGCTCCGACAAGCTCGACTACATGCCCTGGATCTTCGACCCCGAGACGCTCGGTGCCATGCGCGCCGTGCGCCGAGTTTTCGATCCCGCCGAGCGGGCCAACCCGGGCAAGGTTGTCCCGGTGCACGCCTGTCGAGAGTGGCGTGCGGCGCCGGGGGCCAGATGAGCGACGTCGTCCATGGCAGGCTGCGCGCACTCCTGGGCTCCGCCGGCGTCGATCGCGATCCGGCCGGCCTGCCGCGCGCCATCCCCGACTCGGCGGACGCCCTCTCGCTGGTGTGTCGGCTGGCGCACGAGGAGGGCTGGAAAATCCGGGTGGAGGGCCAGGGCACCTGGCTCCCTCCCGATGCGCCGGCCGATCTGGCGGTCAGCACCAGGGCGCTGGATCAGGTCCTCACGGTCAGCCCGGCCGACCTGGTGGCCACGGTCCAGGCCGGCACCTCGATGGAAACGCTCCGCCGCCGGCTGGCCGACCATGGCATGTGGCTCGCCATCGATCCCCCGGGCCGGCCGGAGCGGAGCCTGGGCTCGGTCATCGCCACCGCCACGGCTGGGCCGCTCCGGCACGGTTTCGGGCCGGTGCGCGATCACGTGCTGGGCTGTACCGTCGCCACCGGCGATGGCCGCCTGGTCAAAGCCGGTGGCCGCGTGGTCAAGAACGTGGCCGGCTACGATCTCACCAAGCTGCAGGTCGGCGGGTTCGGCGGGTTCGGCATCGTCGCGGAGGCGCACCTGAGGCTCCGCGCCCTCCCGCGGGCCGACATTACGCTGGTGGCCCGCGGCACACGCGATACGCTCACCTCGGCCGCGCGCGACGTCATGGCGGCGGAGCTGGTGCCCGCCTCGCTCGAGCTGCTCTCGCCCGCGCTCGCCGCCGAGCCCGATTGGGTGCTGGCCGCTCGCTTCCTGGGAACCGATGCCGCGGTCCAGGGCGATGTCCGACGCCTGGCGCCGATTGCCGAGCTGGCCTGGCAGCCGCTCCCCGCCGATCGCACCGCCGCCTTCTGGGGCCTGGTCGCGCGCGGCAGCCAGGGCGGCCCCATCACCCTGCGTTTGGGAGTGCTGGGCGACGGCGTGGATGACGCGATCGACCTCCTCGCCCACGACCTCGACGAGAACCTGCTGTCCGCCGGCGCCGGTTCCGGCATGATCCGCTGGACCGGCGATGCGCCGGTCGAGCGGCTCCGCGCCGTTCGCCGCGCCGCCGCGGCCCGCGAGATCCCCATGACGCTCGAGCGCGCGCCCTGGAGCGTTCGGCGTGCGCTGGGCCACTTCGGCGCCTACCGCGAGGGCGTCGGCCAGCTCGTCGGTCGGCTCCGCGACACCTTCGATCCTGGACAGTGTCTCCAGGTGGCGCTCGAGGCATCGGGGGAATGAGGCGAGCGACCGGAATGATGACCGTGTCCCGCCACCGCTCCCCGCCGGGACCCCGCCGCTGACCGCCGCGCCGGACTACTCCAGCCTCGACCCGTGCGTGCACTGCGGCTT
>DASSMN010000399.1:0-2282 GCA_035688885.1 Gemmatimonadales bacterium | reverse complement strand
TGCTCGGCTTCCGCCTCGGAAGAATTCAGCCGGCCGCCACCGGCGGCCCATTTCTCTTCTACGACAAGGACACCTACCCGCTTCGCCGCGTGGGCCCTGACGACGGCATCCGCATCGTGCCCGGCGGCTCCGCCATTCGCGACGGGTGTTACGTGGCTCCCGGCGTGGTGTGCATGCCGCCCATGTACATCAACGTGGGCGCCTGGATCGGCGAAGGCACGATGGTGGACTCGCACGCGCTGGTGGGCTCGTGCGCCCAGATCGGGCGGCGCGTGCACCTGTCGGCGGCCGCACAGATCGGCGGCGTGCTGGAGCCCGCTGGGGCGCTCCCGGTGATCATCGAGGATGAGGTCCTGGTCGGCGGGAACTGCGGGGTGTACGAGGGCACCATCGTCCGCGAGCGGGCCGTGCTCGCGCCGGGCACGCTGCTCACCGGCGGCACCGCGGTGTTCGACCTGGTGCACGACCGGGTCTACCGTCGCGAGGGCGACCGCCCGCTGGAGATCCCCGCCGGCGCCGTCGTGGTGCCCGGCACCCGGCCGGTGCGCACCGGTCCCGGCGCCACGGCGGGCATCGGCCTCTACGCGCCGGTCATCGTCAAGTATCGGGACGAGAAGACCGACACGGCGGTCCGTCTGGAGGAGCTACTGCGCTGATCACCGCGCCTGCCACCCGCCCCATCCCCTGCTCACTCGCTTCCGCCACCCTTTCTTCTCCCGGACCCATGCCCAGCCACACCCACTATCTCTGGTTCGAGACCAAGCGCCGCCAGGAGATCATCGACATCACCGACCAGGTCGAAGCCCAGGTCCGCACCAGCCGGGTGCGTGAGGGCTTCGTGCTGGTCTCCGCGATGCACATCAGCGCCTCGGTCTTCGTGAACGACCATGAATCGGGGCTGTGGCACGACATTCTCCAATGGCTCGAGGGAACCGTCGCTCCCTGGGACCCCGGCCGCTACCGCCACAACGAGACCGGCGAGGACAACGCGGCGGCCCACCTGCGCAGTCTGACGGTGGGACACGAAGTTATCGTGCCGATTACGGCCGGCCGGCTGGACCTCGGCCCGTGGCAACGGGTGTTCTACGGCGAATGGGACGGCCAGCGGCGCAAGCGCGTGATCATCAAGGTGCTGGGAGAAACCTGATCTTTCGCTTTTTGCAATTGCCGGCAGGTTGGCGTCGAACCCTCAATCAGCATGATCGTGCCCCCGCGCCCGCCGGCGCCTCCCTTCGAGTCGCCGGACGGCCGTTCGGCGCCCGGCACCCAGGCTGCGGAAACGGAACTCGTTGATGGGCGCGATCTTCGGAATGGTGGGCGAAGGATCCCTGGACGAGGTGGAGGCCATGGGCGAGGTGCTGGCCCATCGGGGAGAATTCCAGCGGGTCTGGAGTCCGGCGCCGGGAGTGATCCTGGGACAGGCCTCACACCGTGCATTCGAAGTCGACGCCTCCTGCCAGCTCGCCACCGACTGGAATGTGCAGGGCGGCGGCGCGTCGTTCGTCGAGCGGTACGCGCGCCAGGGCCGCGAGGCGCTCGCCGCGCTGCGGGGGACCTTTGCCATCGCGCTGTGCGACGGGCCCCAGCGCCTGACCCTGGCGGTGGACCAGGTAGGCTACAAGAGCCTGTTCTACGCGGCGCTCCGAGGCCGGTTCGCCTTTGCCAGCGAATACAAGGCGCTGCTCGCCTTGCACGACTTTCCCCGCGAGCCCGACCGCACGGCCATTCAGCACTACCTCGCCACCAAGTATCCGCTGGGCGGACGCTCGTTCCTGGCGCGGGCCCGCACGCTTCAGGGCGGCCAGGTGCTCGAGTATCGCGAGGGCAACGCCACCGTCTCGTCCTACTGGCGGCCCGCCATCCACGCGGTGCAGCGCTCACGGGCGGAGCACGCCGCGGTGGTCCGCGACGCGCTGCTCGAGACGGTGCACCGCCAGGTCCACAGCTACGAGCGCGCCGGCATCACGCTGGGCGGAGGGCTCGACGCGGCGCTGGTGCTGGGGGCGATCCGGCGGGTAGCGCCGGACGTGCGGATCTCGTCGTTCACCGTCGGCTCGAGCCTGGACGAGTGGGAGATCGTCGGCGCGCGGCAGACGGCCGAAGCGTTCGACACCGAGCATCACGAGTACCTGTTCGATCCCTCGACCCTTCCCGCGGAGCTTCCGCGGCTTGTGTGGCTCACCGAAGACTGCGGCGGCCGGGAGGAGGCCATGCTGCAGATGCGCGTCCTGGCGGAGGCCGGCGCGCAGGTGGGTGCGGTGTTCGGCGGCCACGGCGCCGAC
>DASSMN010000564.1:0-10425 GCA_035688885.1 Gemmatimonadales bacterium | reverse complement strand
GGAACCCTGGCCGGCGCGGAGCGGATCGCGTATCGCAATCACTCGCCCGACACGCTGACCAGCTTCGCGCTCCATCTCTATCTCAACGCCTTCCGGCCCGGCTCGCGCTGGGCCGACGCCGATTCGATCGAGGGCCGGCGGCGGTTCAACGATCTCCACGACCCCGATTTCGCCTTCAACCACGTGCGGGACGTGCGCATCATGGGCGAGGCCGTCGAGCCGACCTATCCGTTCGCGCCGGACAGCACGGTGGTGCGCTTCGCCTTGCCACGGCCACTTGCCCCCGGCGAGTCGATGACCGTCGAGATGCAGTGGGACGCTCGGCCTTCGACGGTCCCGCGGCGCCAGGGGCGCGAGGGCCGGCGGTTCGACTTCGCCCAGTGGTATCCCAAGGTGGTGGTGTACGACCGTTACGGGTGGGAGGAGCATCCGCTCTATCCCGGCGGGGAGTTCTATGGCGAGTTCGGCCGCTTCACCGTGGACCTCGACGTGCCCCAGGACCAGGTCGTCGGCGCGACCGGCGTCCCGGTGTGCGGGGATCCCGGCTGGGAGCATGCCAACCAGACCACTCGGCCGGTCGAGTACCAGCGGGACTATTACGGCGCGAGCACGCCCAGCGCCGACGCCTGCCAGGGCGCCGAGCCTGGGCGCAAGCGGATCCGCTGGTACGCGGAGCAGGTGCATCACTTCGCGATGTCGCTCAACCCGGCGTACCGATACGAGGGCGGACACTTCGGCAACGTCGCCGTGCACGTGCTGTATCAGCCGGGCGACGAGAAGACCTGGGGTGGCGGCATCGCCGTCAAGCGGACCGAGACCGCGCTGGCCTGGCTCGACCAGGTCTACGGCCCATTCGGCTGGCCCCAGCTCACCAACGTGCACCGGATCGAGGGGGGCGGCACCGAGTTCCCGATGATGGTGCACAACGGCTCGGCCGACCAGGGGCTCATCGTGCACGAGGCCGGCCACAACTACACCATGGGGCTGCTGGCCAACAACGAGTGGCGCGAAGGATGGCTGGACGAGGGCTTCACCAGCTTCCAGACCACCTGGTTCTGGGAGACCCAGGGGCGCGAGTCCTACGCCAATACCGAGAACGAGGTGCTCGAGCTCGATCTGGACAACTATTCCGAGCCGACCAGCCTGGTGAGCGAGGACTACCGCGACTTCACCTCCTACCAGATCGCGATCTATACCCGGGGCGAGCTGTTCTTCCACCAGCTGCGGGCCATCGTCGGCGACGAGACGATGCACCGGATCCTCCGCACCTTCTACCAGCGCTGGAAGTACCGCCACGTGGACGAGGCCGCGTTCCGCGCCGTGGCGGAGGAGGTGTCCCATCGGGACCTTTCGACATTCTTCGCCCAGTGGCTGCACGGGGTCGAGCTGTTCGACTACGGCGTCGGCCGGGTGCGGGTCCGGCCGAGCGGCGCGGGGTACGTCACCCGGGTCGAGGTGGTGCGGCACGCCAACGGCCGCTTTCCGCAGGATGTGGCCGTGCTTGCGGGGGGCGATACGGCCGTGGCCCGCACCGACGGGCTGGCCGAGCGCGAGTGGGTGGAGATCCCGACCCGCACCAGGCCCAAATCGGTTTGGCTCGACCCGTTGGTGCGCTCGCATGACTGGAACATGCTGAACAACCGCAAGCGGCTTGGAACCTGGCTCTCAAAGTCGCTGCTCCCCGCGCCGGGAACGGATTTCTACTTCCATCGCTACGTCAGTACCCGCGTGCGACGCGACCGGATGACCGTGGGCCTCCAACCCGTCGCCTGGTATAACGACGCCGGAGGGTTCACGCTGGGCGTGAGGAGCCGGGATGACTACCTCGGACGGTTCGAGCAGAACGCTGCCTGGGCCACCGTCGGTACGGGGTTGGGGGTGGACGACGACGCCCCCGAGCTGGACCTGTGGCTCCGGGCGCGGAACCCGGTGCTGCTCCGGGCACCGAATCTGACCGAGACGCTCGACCTGTTCCGGGTGGAGGGACGCTACGGAGCGATGCTGGATCTGGAGCGACGCCGGCGCGCGCATCTCACCTTCGGACCGGTCTGGTCGCAGGGCCTCTCGCTCCAGTGGGTCCATCCCGATGATTTCCGCTATCTCGACCGCGGCTACTACGACGACGTGGGGACGGTCGAGCTGGGCCTGTCGGGTGGCGTCGCGACGGAGGCTGGGCCATGGCAGCTCGGCGCGCGCGTCAGGACTGCCTACGGGCTGGCGTACCACCGCGACGGGCTCGATGCCGCCCGCGGCGACCTCGACCAGTTCTATGGGAGGCTCACCGCGGAGGGAACCGTGAAGCGATCGCTGGGCGGCCGGTGGAGTCTCGGCACGCGGCTGTACCTGGGCTTCGCGGGCGATCATCTGCCGGCCAAGCAGCGCCAGATCTACCTGCAAGGCGCCGATCCGCTGGAGCGGCTCATCAATCCGTTCCTCCGGTCGCGCGGCTCGCTGCTGGAGGGCGAGGACGTGAACTACCAGCTGCCCGGCGGCGGCGGTCTCCGCGGCATCGATCCACGGGTGTCGACCAGCGGCCTGGTATCGCTCAACGCGGAGGTCGAGCGTACGCTCCTCACTCGGCCCAAGGCCCGGTTGTTCTCGCGCGTTGCGCTCGCCGGTTTCACCGATCTGGCGCACGGCATCGAGCGGGCGGACGACGCGGCCTTCACCGGTCGGATCCGCTTCATCGGCGACGCCGGCGTGGGCATCCGTGCCGAGCATCGGATCGGCGACACGCGGTTCGTCACCCGGCTGGACCTTCCGCTCTGGGTCAACCGGCCTGAGCTGGCGCAGGACCGCTCGGCGGGCGATGGCGATCTGGCGTTTCGATGGGTGTTCAGCTTCGAGCCGGAGATGTGAAGGAAGACGGAAAGACGGAAAGACGGGAGGACGGAAGGACCAGCACACCAGCGGCCCACGTTCACTGGAATCCGCTGCACGTGCCGTTCGTGCCGTCCGTGCCTCTTTACGTCTGACGGTCCTTCCGTCCTCCCGTCCTTCCGTCCTTCCGTCTTCCGTCCTTCCGTCCTCCCGTCCTTCCGTCCCTTTCCGCGTCTTCTCGCCATTCTTCTACCTGCTTGCCGCCCTTATATTTCCGCCGCGTCATCGAAGGATCTAACCCGCTGGAGGCGCCGTGCCCGATGTGCCGTATCGAGTGGATAAACCATGGGGGTATGAGCTGGTCTGGGCGCGAACCGACCGGTATGTCGGCAAGATCCTGCACGTGAAAGCGGGCCACATCCTGAGTCTGCAGTACCACAACTTCAAGGACGAGACGATGCACGTGCTCCGCGGGGAGCTCATCCTCCGCACCCGTCCGGGTGCGGAGCTCGAGGCGCGCGCGTTCAAGGCCGGCGAGTCCGTCCACATCGCGCCCAAGCTGGTCCACCAGATCGAAGCCGTGGTGGACAGCGATGTCCTCGAGGCATCCACCCCTGAGCTCGACGATCTGGTCCGGCTCCAGGACCGTTACGGACGAGGCTGACATGCAAGTGATCATCCCGCTCGCCGGGAAAGGCACCCGTCTCCGGCCGCACACCCACCTGATTCCCAAGCCGTTGCTCAAAGTGGCGGGCCGGCCGGTCATGGACTGGGTGATGGACCGGCTCGACGGCCTGGATGTGAGCGAGCTGATCTTCATCACCGGCCATCTCAAGGAGCAGGTCGAGGCCTACGCCCGCGCGCGCTACCGCATTCCCTCGCGCTTCATCGAGCAGAAGGTGCAGGACGGCACCGCCGGCGCCGTCAACCTGGCTCGGCCGTTCGTGCGCGAGCCGGTGCTCATCATCTTCGTCGATACGGTGTTCGAGGCCGATCTCACGCTCATCAACCGAACCGACGCCGACGGGATCATCTGGGCCAAGGAAGTGGAAGACTACCAGCGGTTCGGGGTGGTGGTCACGGACCCGCAGGGCTACATGACCAAGATCGTCGAGAAGCCCACCACGCCCATCTCCAAGCTGGCCAACATCGGGCTGTACTACATCCGGGCCGTGGACAGCCTGTGGCAGGGCATCGATCACGTGCTGGCCGCGCCCAAGAATAAGGGCGAATACTTCCTGACCGATGCCTTCCAGTGGATGATCGAGCACGGCAAGCGGATCCTCACCGCCGAAGTGGGCGGCTGGTACGACTGCGGCGCGCTGGGCACGTTGCTCGAGACCAACGACATCCTGCTTCGGAAGGGCGCCGCTCGCCGGCGTGAGTTTCCGGGCGTCACCATCCACGATCCGGTCTATATCGAGGATGGGGTCACCATCGAGCGAAGCGAGATCGGACCCAACGTCACGCTGGAGCAGGGTACCAGGGTCACCGACAGCGTGCTGCGGAACACCATCGTGGGTCGGGACGCCAAGCTCACGCAGGTGCGTCTCGACGGAGCCATGCTCGGCAACGCGGTCACCGCGGAGGGCGTCACGGGGTCGGCGTCGCTGGGCGACCACTCGGAGCTGGCGGCTGCGCCGCCGCGCTAGCGCCTCGAATCCATGTCCGTCGACCAGCTCTGTCGGTCCTACCTGGACCTCAAGTACCACTTCGATCCCGCCGCCGCCAGCGCGGCCGGCCTGATATCGCAGGACGGCCGGCTGGGCAGCTTCGACGATGCGGCGGTGCGCGCGCACGTCGCGGCGCTCCGCTCGGTGGCGGGCGCGGTGGAAGAGCTCGACGTGGACGATCTGCAGGAGGAGATCGATCGCACCGCGCTGCTGGGCGAAATCCGGAGCACCGTCTTCCGGCTGGAGCACGAGCGACCCCACGAGCGGAACCCGGTGTTCTGGGTCAACCACCTGTTCCAGGCCCTCTACGCCGTGCTGGCCCGCAGCGGCGAGGCCGGCGGCGGTCGGGCTCCCGCCGCGCTCGAGCGCCTGCGGGGCGTGCCGGCGTTCCTCGACGAGGCCCGCAGCACGCTCGAGTCGCCACCGTCGGTGTTCGTCGACTCCGCGCTCGCCATGCTCGGTGGAGGCGGCGAGCTCATCGTCCAGATGGCCGCCGCCATGGGCGCCGAAACCCCCGACCTCCAGGCGGAGCTCAATGCCGCCGCGGGCGCGGCGCTCGAGGCGCTCAAGCGCTGCGGTGTGGCGCTGCGCGACGAGATCGAGCCCAACCCCGACCCGCACGCCTTTGCCATCGGCGAGGAGCAGTTCGCCCGGCGGCTCCACTTCGAGCACGCGGTGGTCTCGGGTGCGCCGGAGCTCTGGCGTTATGGCCTCCATCTCCAGGAGGAAACCACGGCGCAGCTGGCCACGCTGGCCACCGAGCTGGGCGCCGGGCCGTGGCGCGAGCTGGTGGACGAGCTCCGCAACGACGCGCCGCCGGCCGACGTCCTCCTGGACACCTACCGTCACGAGCTGGGCCGGGCCCGCGCGTTCCTGGCGGAGCGCAACCTGGTGGCGGTGCCCGAGGCCCCGGTCGATGTGGTGGCCACCCCCTCGTTCCTCGCGGCCCTGGTGCCGTTCGCGGCCTACGAGCCGCCCCCCATCTACCTGGGCGCGCCGCGGGGCCGCTTCTACGTCACCCCGCCCGATCCGGCCGTGCCGCAGCAGCGGCGCGGTCATTGCCGCCACGGGATCGCCGCGATGGTGGTGCACGAGGCCTATCCCGGTCACCACCTGCAGCTGGTGACGGCGCAAGGGCTCGGCTCGGAAGTGCGGCGCCACCTGTGGACCCCGATCATGGTGGAGGGCTGGGCGCTGTACTGCGAGCAGCTGGCCGGCGAGACCGGCTACTATCGCACCCCCGAGGAGCGCCTGTTCCAGCTGGTGAATCTCCTGTGGCGCGCCATCCGGATCGTGCTCGACGTCGGCCTGCACACCCGCGGCATGACGCCACGCGAAGCCGTGGATTACATGGTCGAGCACTTGCCGATCGAGCGGCCCAGCGCCGAGGCCGAAGTGCGGCGCTACTGCGCGTGGCCCACCTACCAGTTGTGCTACGCCATCGGGCGCCGCGAGCTCCTGCGTCTGCGTGAGGCCTTTCGTGAAGCGGCAGGCAACGACTACGATCCGAGGACGTTTCACGACACGCTGCTCGCCTATGGCGGGCTCCCGGTGTCGCTGGCCCGGTGGGGAATGGATCTCGCGGAGTAACCGCTGGAGGGAGGCGCTGTGAAAATCACGGTCCTGACCTACCTCGACAGCGAAAGCGAAAGCTCGAAGGAGTACGACCCGGTCGTGCCGCAGGTCGCGCGCACGCTCCGCCGCCTGGGCCATCGCGTCTCGGTGCTCGGGGTGCACGGCGACGTCAAGCGCCTCATCACCGGCCTCTCCCGCCGCAAGCCCGATCTGGTCTTCAACCTGATGGAGATGTTCGGCGACAACGTGTTCGGCGACATCCCCGTCACCGGACTGCTCGAGCTCCTGGGCGTGCGCTATACCGGCAGCGGACCGGGCGAGCTCTACCTCAGTCAGGACAAGGGCCTCACCAAGAAGCTGCTCGCCTTCGAAGACATCCTGTACCCGCGCTATGCCATCTTCTCACGGCAGGCCACCTTCGAGACCGGCGGGAACCTGCGCATGCCCCTGTTCGTGAAGCCGCTCCGGTCGGACGCGTCGCTCGGCATCGGGGGCAAGTCGCTGGTGCACGACGCGGCGGCGCTGATGGAACGGGTCGCCGCCATTCACAAGGAGCTGGAAGATTCGGCGCTCGCCGAGGAGTACATCGACGGGCGCGAGTTCTACGTGGGCGTGCTCGGGAACGCTCAGCCCAAGGCGCTGCCGCCCATCGAGGTGGATTTCACCGGCTTTCCCGAGGGTGTGCCCAAGGTGATGGACAGCAAGGCCAAGTGGGACGAGCGGAGCAAGGAGTACAAGGGCACCAAGTCGGTGGTGGCCACGCTGCCCGACGAGCTCCGGGCCCGGCTCCAGAAGGTGGCGGTGGACGCGTACCGGGCCCTCCGGGTGAAGGACTACGGCCGCGTGGACCTCCGCCTCACCGAAACCGGCGACATCTACGTGCTCGAGGTGAACGCGAGCTGCTATCTGGAAAAGAGCAGCGAGTTCGCGATGGCGGCGGTCGCCAGCGGGCTCGACTATCCGCGGCTGATCGAGCGGATCGTGAACCTGGCGTCGGAGCGGTTCGAGAAGAAGCGGCGGTAAGCCAGGCCTGGCGGCACTACGGCAGGTACGATCCGCGCTGCACGTAGTTCATGGCCAGTCCCGTCACGAGCGTGGTGAGCGCGACGATCGCGCTGGCCTCTCGCGTCCGCGCGTAGCCCTGCCCGAGGTGTGCCGCCCGCTCCGCCAGGAATCGCAGCAGCACGCGGGTGCGCTCCGGAAAGTGCCCGGTCCAGCGGAACACGTTGGCCATGAGCTCGGGCTCGAGCCGGCGGATCAGCGCATCGGCGGGGGCCAACGGCTCGTCGAGGGACATTCCCCCCTCGGGCCGGAGGTCCTCGAAGATCGCGAGCAGGGCGCCGTCCAGACCCGGCGGCATGTCGCTCCGCGCGTCGGGATCGTCGCGGTAGTAGTGGCCGAGCGAATATTCGATGTCGGCCACGTCCTCATCCAGATCGGCGGCCGTCACCACCGGGTCGCGCTCACGAATCGCCCCCATGACCCGGTCGCAGTAGGCCAGCTTTGCCGCCGCCACCGGCCAGCCGCCGTACTCCTTCCGCCAGTCGAGCTTTGGCGTCATCCACACGGCAAAGGTCTCCGACCAGTCCTCGTCGGGGTGCTTCTGGGCATACCAGCCGGGCAGGTGTCGGACGTAGCGCCGGCTGAAGGGCTCGGGCCGGTAGTCTTCGCCGTAGGGCTGGGTAATCGAGCCGAACTGCTTGACCCACTCCTCCTCGTCGTACAGTCGGTAGGCGTAGTTCACCACGTGACCCATCTCGTGGCGGAGGTACCGCAGGATGTCCGCCCGGTCGAAGCCCTCTACGTGGCCCACTCGCTCCGCGTGGAGGGCCGTGAGGTCCGGGCGGGCGAGGTAGAACGGAATGGCGATCGCCACCGTCTCGAACGGCACCCCCCACTCGGTCGACAGGTAGAACCGGGGCCGCACCCGGGTCAGCCCCACCGACTCGAGCTCGCCCCGGAACTCGTTCAGGATCGGCTCCAGGCGGGTGCCCGCGATCGTGAGGTCGAGGTCGCGGATCGGGGTCGACCAGAGGTTGGACTCGTGGAACCGGACGGGGTCGGCGGTAGCCATAGGGGCCATAACATACATGCTACTTTCCAGCGATGCCGTGTCCCCCGTCGCGGTGACCACCGCCCCCCAGCCCGCCCCGCCGGCGACCCCCGCCGCCGGGCTCCCGCCCGCCGTCAAAGGCCTGTCGCTGGTCTCGCTGTTCAACGACTTCGCGAGCGAGATGGTGTACCCGCTGCTGCCGGCCTTCGTCACCGGCACCCTCGGGGGCGGCGCGGCCCTGCTGGGCCTGCTGGACGGGGCGGCGGACCTCACGTCAGCGGTGCTCAAGGTGGTGAGCGGCCGGCTGGCCGACCGTCCTCGCTGGCGGGGACCGCTGATCCTGGGAGGTTACCTGACGGCGGTGCTGGTCCGGCCGCTCATCGCGGTCGCCGGGGCGGCATGGCAGGTGGTGGGCTTTCGGGTCATCGACCGGGTGGGCAAGGGGATCCGGACCCCGCCCCGGGACGCACTGATCGCCGGTCTGACGCCGCCGCCGCTTCGGGGCCGTGCCTTTGGGTTCCATCGCGGGGCCGATCACCTGGGCGCGGTCATCGGGTCGCTGGCGGCGTGGTACTTTCTCTCGCGAGGGTTCGATGTCCGGCGGGTGATCGAATGGAGTGTGGCCCCGGGCATCCTCGCGTTCCTGATCCTGGCAGTGGTACTGCGGGGGGCCCGGACCATGGCGCCCGAGGTCCCCGGGGCCACAGGGGCTGCCCGTTCGGCGACGGGGACCGAAGGCCGGGTGTTCTGGACCCCGGTCCTGGCGCTCACGGCACTCACCTTTTTCCGCCTGCCCGAGGCGCTGCTGCTGCTGCGCCTGCAGGATACCGGCGTGGCCGTGGCGCTGGTGCCGCTGGTGTGGGCGGGGCTGCACGTCGTGCGGAGCGCCACCTCGTATCCGGGCGGCTGGCTGGCCGACCGCCTGGGCCCCCGCGCGACGATCGCGGCCGGTGGGCTGGTGTTCGCGGCGGTCGCGGCCGTCCTCGGCCTCCATCTTTCGCCCGCGTCGGCCGTGGTGACCTTTCTGGCCCTGGGCCTGGTAGCCGGACTCACCGAATCCGCCGAGCGGTCCATGATCGCCCGCTTGTCGCCGGTGCGGACCGGTCGGGGCTTCGGCCTGTATCATGCACTGACCGGGGCCACCGCCTTGCCGGCCGGTCTCATCTTCGGCTGGATCTATCAATCGGTCAGCGGTCCGGCGGCCCTGGGGGCCAGTGCGGTGGGCATGGTGGCGGCCGTGGCGCTGTGGCTCGGTGCCTTACCTCGAATTCCGGAGAGTCGTCTCGCATGAAGATCGGACGTGCAGGTGCGATCGCGTTTGGGCTGGGGTTGCTGCTGAAGGCAGGCGTGGCGGAGGCGCAGGTGCAGTTCCGGCTCGGCGTCCCCGGCCGGGCCACCTACTCCGAGCTGCACGACGGGCTTCGCGCCGGCACCCCGCGGGCCGACAGCATGCTCCGCGTGCTTCGCATCCAGAGCCCTCGGCGGCTGTGGCGCATTGCGCGGACGGCGATGGATGGCAACGGCGACTGGAACGCCGGTCTCGTCGCGCTGACGCACCTGGCCGAGCTCCGGAGCGCGGCGTACGCCGACAGCGCCCGCCGGCTTCGCGCCAGGCTCGAGCAGGCCGAGGGGCCACCCTTTCCGCACAATCCTGGCCTGGTGCCCGATGACATCACGCCGTCGCTCCAGGCCATCATCCTCGAGCGCCGCCGAGCCACCCAGGGCGACTCCGCGGTGCTGGCCGACATCCTCGGCCGGCTGGCGTCCAAACAGTATGACCATGGAGATGCCTGGGTCCTTGGCCGGCTCGGCGCCGGCGCAAGGGATTCCCTCTGGGCGCGGTTCCGCTCCGCCGACAACGAGGAGTTCCGGGTTCGCTACCTGACCCTGCTCTCCTATTTCACCGACCCGGCGCTCATCCCGGACCTCGCCCGCATCTACGCCGCGCCCGACAGCTTCGGCCTGCCCAAGCGTTACGCCATACGCGCGTCCGACGGCCTGCTCTGGATCGGCACGCGAGAGAGCATGCAGGCGCTGCTCGATGCGCGGGCCGCCGCGCGGGCGAGAGGGGTGTATGACGACCCCAGTCTCCGCCACGCCGACCTCGACTTCCTCGGCAGCGACAGCTCGTCGGTGATCAGCCGCACGGGGAAGTGGCTGACGGAGTGGATTCAGGAGTTGCCGGCGAAGGAAGCCAGCGCAAGCCGGTAGCGGGCGGGGGCGCGTGCGAGGGAAGTACCGGCCTCGATGGTCGGGAATCAGGAGCGGCGAGGAGCGAGGACAGGGCCGGCACGCCACAAAAGA